>JAIDME010000271.1 GCA_029050705.1 Acetatifactor sp. | reverse complement strand
CTTGTACATGTCCCCCACCGCCGCTTCCGGAATAAAAATTCCCCAGATACCCACCGGGCCAAGCTTTTCCATGGGATTTGCCTGCTCATTCCATTCATTAAAGCTGCCGATAACGTGAACCGCTTCTGCATTTGGTGCCCATACGCCGAAATAAATGCCTTCCACACCATTTTCAACAGACGGGTGCGCGCCTAGCTTTTTATAAATATCATAGTGAGTTCCCTGCGAAAACAGATACTGATCCGCCTCCGATATGAAAACCTTTTCTGCTTCTTTTGCTGCACCTGTTCCCTTTGCTGCACCTGCTCCCTTTGCTACACCTGCTCCTTTAGCCATACCTATTCCTCCGTTATACAAAATCTTTTTCAGTCAGAATAATCATGTCTTCTTCATCATACCGCCTTGCGAAGAGAATGTCAAAGAAATGTCCCATTGTTTTTCTGTTTGCATGACGAATTGCCTCATCTACAATATCCTTCACTTCCAGAACCGTCACCACATGGTCCAGGGTCTGCCGTTCCTCAATCCTTGTATGAAGCGCAAGCACGCCTAATTCATCAATGGAATACTCCATCTCTCTTGCATACTTTCTTCCGAAGGCTACCAGCGAATCGTTGCTCATAGCCTCCACGTCCAGCCTGGCCGTAAAGCTTTCGCGCAACTTGGGGTATGCCGCCAGCAATCGCTCCATGGCCTTTTTAGTATCTTCAAGGAACACTATAATGCCAAAATTTTCCTTTTGCAGCACCTTCTGCAAAATTTCTACAGTGGAAGCCGCCATCTTCGACGCCTCCAGGATGATCAAAGCACCGCTTTCCAGACGACCCAGCGTCTCCTCCACATTTTTGGAGTTCAGTCCCTGTCCTGATACTTGAGCAGCCTTTCCGGAAAAATTGCTGTCAGTCATCTGAATCTCGCGAATCATATTTTTCGCAAGGGAAAGCGTATCCATCCCTTTCTCGCCGGTGATGATCACATTTCCGGTATAAGCAGCCATGCTGATACTGTCAATCGCTTTCACCAGGTTTTCTCTGCCGGAACGGCTCTGAATAAAGGGCGCATAGAGTTCTTTTTCCTCGCGGGTCAGTGCTCTCGTCGTCTCCTTTTCACGCTGAGCAGGTGCTGATTACTTCTGCTTTTTTAATTCTTCCTTCTCAGGCTCAGACTCTGTTTCGGACTCAATTTCCCCGGTCTCCTGCTCCTCGGCTCCCTCGGATTCTGTTGTCTCAGGTTCTGTCTCCTCAGACTCCGTTGCCTCAGATTGCGTCTCCGCAGATTCCGTTGCCTCAGATTCCGTTGCTTCAGATTCTATGTTCTCAGACTCTGCTTCCGGCTGTTCCGGCTCTTCCTCTTCAGACTCCGTTTCCGGCTCAACCGCTGCTTCTTCCGCAAATTCCGCCTCCGGCTCTTCTGTTTCATCTATCTCGCCCGGCTGTTCTGGTTCTTCCTGCTCTTCCGTCTCGCCCAACTGCTCCGGTTCTTTCGGCTCTTCCTCCTCCGGCCCCACCGGCTCGCTCTCCAGCTGCTCCAGTAAACCCTCCTTCAAAGATGCCTCAAACTCGGTAAACATATTGCCTGTCTGTTCCAGGACGTGCTGGCGCACCTCCTCCTGCCGCTTTGCTTCATTTTCCCGCTTCAGCTTCTCCCATTCACCCAGTATTTCTTCAAAATTCATCTGACCGGTAATCTGCTTTTCCACCGTTTCACTTTCAGGTACCACCAGACTGATCTGCCCGTCGGACTCCTGGGACAATACTCCGGCCAGCTCTCTGGGCGGCTGTGCCGTCAGCACCTGCTCCACCTTCTGGCTCATCTCCAGCCGCAGCTGGTCCATCACTATTTTTGCCGTATCATCGGGATGAAGCTCCTCCATCCCTTCCGGTACAGGCGCTTCACTTGCAGACTCATTCGGCGCAGGCTGTTCTCCTACCGACTCGACAGCCGCAGGTTCCTCAATAAAAGTTTCCGTCCCTGCATCTTCCTCGTCCTTCTGTATGGTGCCAAGTTCCCCTGTCTCACTGAAAAATACCTCCGAACCCTCCATAATCTCCACTTCAGGCCCAAGGTCATTCTCATCCACCTCATCTATCTCCGGAAGGTCAAGACTCTCCGTGTCTGATTCCAGCAGGGGAGCAATAATGGAACGGGTAATTGCATCGGTCTGTGTGTTGTCCTCCGCCAGCACCTCCTGCAGTCCCGCCGCAATTTCCGCCTGCAGGTTAATCGTGTTGTACGCCCCCACGTCCATGGTCTTTACCTGTATATCCACCTCTTCCGGCACAGACTGCTGAACTGCTGCGGGAAGAACATTCTCCCGCGTCTCCGGCTTCGGAGTAGACAACACCCAATCCGTCCTGGTGTCCATCGAAACCCCTGACCCCTGCACCGCCCAGCCGGAATAATTCGCGGTGCCTGACCCCTGCCCGGGAGTTCCCTCTTGCGGCTGAGCCATCGGCGCACTGTCCACAACCGGGTTCACATCGAAAGCCTGCATTCCGCTGACCGGCGAGCCACTTCCTGCATACGACTGCTCTCCAACGTTCTCCACAGGCATCTGCCAACCGGACTGTTTCTTCACAGCCTGTTCAGGCTCTGCCCAGACGGCCCCGGCATCCGCCGCTGCACTCTCTTCGGGTATCTCTTCCACCGGTGCCTTAACCGGATCAAATCTGTGGTCATATTTCTGCTGCTGGCTTGTGGACAGGGGCTGATGCAGCATTTTCAGTTCCATGGCCTTGATGACATATTTCCCCTCGCCAAACCACAAGATCAATTCATCACACTCTTCCACGCAGCGCGTTGCCAGACCGACTCTGTGGTACAGATATGCCAGTTCATAAGCCCACTTTTCTCTGTAGTCCCTCTTTTTAAGTTCCTCAAGCACGCTGATGCGCTCCTCGAGTCCAACATCCTGGGCCTCATAAAGCTTATATTGAAGGATATAACGCCCTGGATCCTTGGGGGCACCCTGTACAAACTCCTTATAATAATTAACAGCCTGCAGAAATTCTTCCGTCTTAATACAAAGCTCACAGAGGGAATAACAGATTGTTTTTCCCCCCGGTCTTCTCTCATATGCCAGCAGCAGCATGTTCTTTGCGTCTTCATACCGCCTGTTTATTTTGTACAGATCGCTGATGGTGCAGAGCATCATAACACTCTTGACCCTGCGCCAGTCAATGGTATCCGCGATTTCCGCCGCCTGCTGGTAATCTCCTTCGGCTATCAGCTCCTTAATTTCATCCGACCTTACTTTATATTCATATTTATCCAAAGTAACACTCCCTATCCTATATGCGCGTACAAAATGTATACTATCCCACTATTTTGTTAAGTGTACCATAGATATAGTGCATATGTCAAAAAGAAAAGGCAAAAAAAATACAATATATAGTATTTGACCCTTTGATTGTGAATTTATTGTCTTTTATAGTATAATATGCCATGTCAGCAGGAAATCAAGCGCGAACGCAGTGAGCATTTGATTTCACCTGACATGGCAGCAAATAGCGCGGCAGACGCGCGGCGGCCGGATTCTTGAGTATCAGGAATCATGCGCGAATGCAGTGAGCATTTGAAAGGAAACATGATCACATGACTAAATTATTGATCGTTGATGACGACAGAGCGCTCCTTACCATGCTTCGGAGCCATTTTGAGATGAAAAAATATGAAATCCTGACTGCCGAAAACGGCACAGAGGCGCTGGAAAAGCTCAATGCCCGGCCGGATATCATTCTTCTTGACATCAATATGCCGCAGATGGACGGGCTTCATTTGTGCAGGCTTATCCGGGATAAGGTGTCCTGCCCGATTTTGTTTCTGACCGCAAAGGTGGAGGAGGACGACAGGGTCAACGGCTTGCTCTCGGGCGGCGACGACTATATTACAAAGCCCTTCAGCTTAAAGGAGCTGGACGCCAGGATCACGGCCCACCTGAAGCGTGAGCAGAGACGCAGCGTTTCGTCAAACTGCTTTTTTCAGGATGGGCTTGTCATCGATTATACCGCAAAAACAGTACAGATCGGCGACACCTGTCTGGAACTTACAAAGGCGGAATATGGGATTATTGAATTTTTGTCCATGAATCCGGGAATGGTGTTTGATAAGGAACGAATCTATGAAAGGGTCTGCGGCTATGATGCGGAAGGTGACAGCCGCGTCATTACCGAACTTGTCCGCAGGATCAGAAACAAGCTTTCGGCATTAACGGAGACGGAATATATTGAAACCGTATGGGGGATGGGATACCGATGGATAAAATAAAAAATAAAATAAGGAATCTTTCTGTCAGAAAAACGATAATTTTATACATGTCAGTCAGCCTGATCTGCAGCTATTTACTGTCCGTATATATTTCCGAGCTGGCCTGGCATACACAGGTGGCTGTCTGGAGAAATTATATGGATCCGGATAACTATTCAGAACTGACGCCGATGAACGCCTCCCAATATGTAGCTTTCCATGCAATGACACCTCAGGACCATTTTATCTCCGAGCTGTGTGATTTCCTGCAGACTTTTGCGATACTCATTTTATCTATGGCCGGAAGCTGTACGGCTGTTTTTCTTTTCTACCGGAATAAATTAAAACATCCCATCGCCGAGCTTACACTGGCTTCCCAAAACATTTCCCAAAACAATCTGCTTTTTCGTATCACCTATGAAACAAAAGACGAAATGGGGCAGCTGTGCCGGGAATTTGAGCGGATGAGAGAACAGCTTGCGGAGAACAATATCCTGCTGTGGCGAAGTCTCGAAGAGGAACGTGTCCTCCGTGCGGCCATCGCCCACGACATCCGCTCTCCCCTGTCCGTCTTAAAGGGATACCATGAAATGCTGACGGACTACCTTCCGAATGAAACCATCAGCCCGGAAAGGGCAATGGAGATGCTTTCGGAATGTGAAAAACAGCTTGAACGCATGGATAAGTTCGTGGAGACCATGCGGAAGCTGAGCAGCCTGGAGCGGCGGGAACTGTGGCCGGAAGAGTTCACGGCAGAACAACTGCAGACAGATCTGCTTGCGGAACTCCGTATTTTGGAGAAAGAGGCCGGCAAAAAGATCATTTTACACAATGCCTCCACAGACGAAGCCTTTCGGGGCGATAAAGAGATCATTTTGGAGGTTGCGGAAAATCTGCTGTCCAACGCCCTGCGTTATGCCAAAAAGGAAGTGGAGATCACCCTATGCCTGTCCGGTGCCGAGTGCCGGATCCGCGTCACAGACGACGGAACCGGATTTTCCGGGGAAACCGCAAAATCCACAAAGGACAGCCTGAAGCATGCAGGAATGGGAATGTATATCAGCAGGCTGTATTGCGAAAAGCACGGCGGCAGGCTTTTGTCGGGGAATCTGCAGCAGGGCGGCGCGTCGGTAACCGCGGTATTTTGCCGGATTGTTTGAGCAATCCGGTATTTTACTTATTTCTGCTACATTGTTTTTTCATTGTGATTTGCCGTGTATCCTGTGAACATACGGATATCAAAAAAAGGAGGCAAAACATGATTGCAATTTTAACAAGAGAAATCAAAAACTACTTAAAACAGCCCCTGTTCTGGCTGGGAATGGCAATCGTAATACTGGGCATCTATTCGCAGGTCAGCTTTTACTTCAGCATTCGCTACCTCTCACCGGGCGAAACGATCGTCAACGATTATCCTGAAACCATCCATGCAGCGGACCCCAATGAGGGCTATATTCCGGCAACCCCGCAGGAAAGGCGGGCATTCTGGGAAGCAGGTATACAGGAGACCCTGGTCTCGGCGTTTGGATTGAGCAGCGCGGAGGCAGCGGCAGTCATAGACGAAATGAAAGACTTAAACATCTCCGACGCATGCAGATATTTTGAAGAAAAATACAGTTTTATCGGTGCAGCCTCTGCTTACAATCTCACAAAATACCGGAAAGGAACCAGTGAAGAAATCAACGCCTACCTTACGGAAGTCCTGTCCGAAAAGCCCTTCTCCTGGTATTTTTCCAGGAAATTTGCAGATTTTGCGGGATTGTTTATGGGATTTTTTGCAACGATCATGCTGTCGGTTCTGTTTATGCAGGATACGAGATCGTATACCTATGAGCTTCTCCATACCAAACCAATCAGCGCCGGAAACTATGTGGCAGGAAAAGCCCTGGGCGGATTTTCAGTCTGCCTGATCGCGCTGGCCATCCTGAATCTGGTGTTTTGGGCGCTCTGTCTGATCTTCACTCGGGACAGCGGCTTCGAAGTGCGGCTCTATGATTTTATCAGGGCGACCTGCATATATATTCTGCCGAATATGCTCATAATCGTATGTATTTATGTTCTCATCTCCCTGCTGTTTAAAAACCCGCTTCCCGGGGCACCGCTTTTATTTCTCCTTATCGTGTATTCCAATATGGGCGGCAGAAACGCGGAGGGGGTATATGGCTACTACGGGAGAGCGCTGGCGATCATGGTGCGGTTTCCGGGACAATTTTTTGACACGGCCGAACCGCCCATGCTGCTGCTCAATCAGAGCTTCCTGCTGGCGGCTTCCGCTGTCATTCTGCTGATCTCGGCTCAGCTGTGGAAACGGAGGCGGGTATAATGTGCAAAGAGATAAAAATTTCCCTGCCCCTCTATAAAATCACCTGCGCCCTTTTTTTTATTATAATTTTGAGCCTGATCCGCGGCGTATCGGTAAGCTATGAGGTAGGGATTGCGATAGAGCCCGCCATGGCGATACTGGCGGCGGCATTCTGCTCGGACACCTATGTACAGGAGATCACCGGCAGGCGTTCGGAGGTCTGGCATCTGTATCCGATGAAAAAGAGGCTCCGCTCCGTGGGCATGAGACTGCTGATACAGGAATTGTTTCTTCTGCTGCTGGCAGCGGCAGGTTACGGACTGTTCTTCCTGTTTCAGAGACCCCTCCTGTACGGCGTCATGCATCCCGAAACGTTCAGCGAAATCCGACAGTTTTTTGTCTATCTGGGAGCAATGGCGGTGACGCTGGCCTTCTGGTCCGTTTTTGCAAACACCATCTCCTGTATTTTCCGGAACCTGTGGTTCGGAATGGGCGGAAGCCTGCTTTTATGGATTCTCACTACCTCCGCCTTCGCCCAGCGCACTTTTGGCCCCCGTAATGTATTTTCCTATACCTACCGAAATGCAGAAGTCGCCGGCGATTTCCGCTGGCTCGCAGGAAAGGGCATCTGCATCGCTCTCTGCGCCGCAATGCTTCTGCTCCTTCCAACCCTGTTAAAGAAAAGAGGATAAAACCATGAGTATTCAAATCAATAATCTGACTGTAACCTTTCAAAATAAAGTCACTGCCATCGACCATGCGGATCTTGAAATTCCCACCGGAATCTTCGGCCTGCTGGGTGAAAACGGCGCCGGAAAAACAACGCTGATGCGTGTGCTGACAACCACCCTGGCCCCCACTGAGGGCACGGTGACCCTGGACGGTATCCAGTATCACGAAAATAATTACGAAATGATCCAAAAACAGATCGGCTATCTGCCTCAGGAAATAGATTTATATCCCGGCCTGACCGTGCAGGAATGTCTGGAATACATGGGGGCTCTGGCGGGCATTTCCAAGCCTCTCTGCCGGGAGCGGATTCAGTATTATCTGGAGAAAACCAGCCTGACGGAGCATCGAAAAAAGAAAATGAAACAGCTTTCCGGCGGCATGAAACGAAGAGTGGGGCTCATACAGGCGCTCTTAAACGAGCCGGCGTTTTTGATCATCGATGAGCCCACCACCGGTCTGGACCCGGAGGAGCGCATCAGAATCCGAAATCTTCTGGTGGATTTCTCGGAAAAGCGAACCGTTCTCTTTTCCACCCATGTGGTGGAGGATCTGGCCGCGACCTGCAATCAGCTTGCCGTGATGAAAAAAGGACATTTCCTGTATTCCGGCAGCGTGCAGGATCTGCTCAGCAACGCAGAGGGTTATGTGTGGGAGTGTAAGATAGAAGACCCCGTCAAGGCACGGGACATAGAGCAAAAATACCGTGTTTCTTCCAAACAGTATACGGAGGGCGGAATCCGGCTGCGAATCTTAAGCAGGGTAAAGCCGGGAATTGACTGCAGACCTGTTCCTGTCACTCTTGAGGATGCGTATATTTATCTGCATAACTATTAAGATTGCTCTATTCCGGAACGAAATTCAGAACAAAAGGAGAATCATGGTTGACAATTGACTGTTTTTGCTATAACGTGTAGTTCATATTACGCAGCGAAGGCAGGAGAAAGCATATGAAGGACAAAACAACAGAAATTTTTCGCGACGCACCCGTACCTAAAGCCGTCATCAGCAATGTGATTCCATCAATCGTCAGCATGATCATGGTTCTGATCTATAACCTGGCCGATACATTCTTTATCGGCCAGACAAAAGATGCCTATATGGTGGCCGCCGTTTCCGTAGCCACTCCCGCTTTCCTGTTGTTTATGGCTGTGGGTATGCTCTTCGGCATCGGCGGCACTTCCCTGATCTCCAGAACTCTGGGAGAAGGTAATGAAGAAAAGGCAAAGAATGCGTCTTCATTCTGCTTCTGGACCGGACTGTGCATCGGCGTTGTTGCCATGATAGTCATCTTTTTTGCCGCTACGCCGGTAAGCATGGCCATCGGCGCAAGTAAGGACACTGTTGGTTATGCTTCCCAGTATCTGCGCATTGTCTCCACTGCCATCCCCTTCCTGATCCTCAGCAACAGCTTCAGCAATATAATCCGTGCCGAGGGGAATGCGCAGGTGGCAATGCTGGGTATGATCATCGGAAATCTGATCAATATTGTTCTGGATCCGATCATGATCCTTGCTCTTGACTGGGATGTGGCGGGCGCAGCCATTGCAACAGTGCTGGGCAATGTGTTTGCCGCCCTCTTTTATATCCGCCATCTGCTCTCCAAAAAAGCAACGCTCTCCATCCATCCGAAATACTATCGTGCGGGAAACCGCATTGCAATCGGCGTATTTGCCATCGGCATTCCGGCATCACTCAACAGCATTTTGATGAGTCTTTCAAATATTATTGTAAACAATATCATGTCCGATTACGGCGATATGGCGGTGGCCGGGCTCGGCGTCGCTATGAAGGTAAACATGATCGTGGTCATGCTTCTCATCGGATTGGGTTCCGGCATCCAGCCGGTCCTGGGCTACTGTTTTGGCGCCGGCAACCGGGCCCGCTACCTGGCGGTCCTGAAATTTTCACTCATACTGGCGTTTGGAATCAGCGCCGTCATGACTGTAATATGCTACTGCGGTGCGGATCCGCTGGTCCACGCATTTCTGGAAAACGAAGACGCCTTTACCTTCGGCATGTCCTTTGCCCGCATATACATTTATTCCGGCCCGGTTCTCGGACTGATGTTTGTATTTATCAATGCAATCCAGTCCACCGGCGCTGCCCTGCCGGCCCTGATCCTGTCCGTCAGCCGCCAGGGCCTCATTTACCTGCCGGTCCTGTTTCTGTTACGCCGGATATTTAACTCCGCCTCCATGCTGGCCGCCGCGCAGCCGATCACTGACTATTTAACCACCTGCCTGGCAATCGTGCTCTTTCTATTAACTTACCGGAAATATTTTCCGAAGGAAATAAAAGCGGATTAGTATTTCTACTAATCCGCTAAAATACTCTGCAAAGTTTCCAGCAGCTTCGGAATATCAATCGGTTTCGGCACATGGCCGTTCATGCCTGCGTCAAAGGCGCGCTGCCGGTCTTCTTCAAAGGCATTGGCGGTCATTGCCACAATCGGAATATTTGCCCTGGCAGGATCAGCCAGCGCACGAATCGTCCGGGTGGCCTCATATCCGTCCATCACCGGCATTTGAATATCCATCAGAATCAGGTCATAGGTGCCTGCCTGGGCCGTCTTCACCTTCTCCACAGCCTCTGTTCCGTCATCCGCCGTATCTATGATCAGGCCGACTTCCTCCAGAACCGTTCTGGCAATTTCCTGGTTCAGTTCATTGTCTTCTACCAGAAGGATCTTTTTGCCGGAAAGGAACTGTATGGACACATCCTGTTCTACAGTTTCCTCCTTCTCTCTGTACGGTGCCGTCAGAATCTTCCGCAGTTCTGACAGGAACAGCGGTTTGGAGCAGAACGCCGTGACGCCCGCCGCTTTTGCCTCCTCCTCAATATCGGACCAGTCGTATGCCGTAAGGATAATAATGGTCACCTCATCTCCAACGATTCTGCGCAGCCGCCGTGCCGTCTCGACACCGTTGAGGTCCGGAATCAGCCAGTCAAGCATAATCACGTGGAAAGGATCATTTTGTTCCAAAGCAAATTCCGCCCGGATGACAGCCTCCTCTCCCCGCGTTGTCCAGTCAGCCCGCATACCAATGGATGAGAGCATTTTGCTTACACTGGTGCAGGTATGGGTATCGTCATCCACCACCAGCGCGCGAAGATCCTTCAAATGCTCAATGTATTCCATATCATTGCTATCGCCATTGACACGGAACCGGAAAGAAACCACAAACTCTGAGCCCTTCCCTTCTTCGCTGTTCACAGTGATCGTTCCGTTCATCAGGTCAACAATATTTTTGGTAATGGCAAGTCCCAATCCCGTCCCCTGAATACCGCTGACGGTTGTGGTCTGTTCCCGCTCGAAGGGCTCAAACAGGTGCGCGAGAAACTCTTTGCTCATACCGATACCGGTATCCTTAATCCGAAACTCATATGAGGCGTATCCCTCCGGCGCGTCATCCGTCTGAATAATGCGGACGCTGACGCTTCCGCCGGACTTAGTGTATTTCATTGCGTTGCTGAGGATATTCAGCAGCACCTGACTCAGGCGAAGTCTGTCACAGATAATCGTCTCATTTGTAACATCCAGCGTATCAATATGGAACGAAAGCTGCTTTGCCTTGACATCTGATTGTACAATGGTTTTCAGGTCATGCAGGATTTCCGGGAGACTCGCCTCGTTCTCTTCAATCTTGACCTTGCCGCTCTCAATACGGCTCATATCCAATATATCATTGATCAGACTCAGCAGATGCCTGCCGGATGTGAGTATTTTCCCAAGATAATTTTTTACCTGTTCCTGATTATCGACATGAGTGACCGCCAAAGATGTAAAACCGATGATCGCATTCATTGGCGTCCGAATATCATGGGACATATTGTTCAGGAATGTAGTCTTTGCAATATTCGCATGCTGCGCTTCCGCGAGAGCCTCCTCCAGGATTGCCTTCTGTTCCTGCTCCTTGCGGACAATTTCGTCGATATTCCGGAATCCGACAAGGAAAAAGTCACCTCTGTTGCCGCCGCTTCCGTCTTCTGTCAGGTGTGTCACACAGGTGAACTGGTAAATGTGTATTGCATCGTTGTTCAGCACCCGATAGGTTCCGGAATATTCTGCGCCGGAATTCATTTTTTCCACGATTCTGTCCAGCGCAAGAGCCTCTGTCAGTTCCTGTCGGTCTTCGGGGAAAACCCATTCGCTGATATACCGGTGAAGAATTTCTTCATAAGAAAATTCTTTTTTGTAATCCTGTTCCGATCCGGTGGAGTCACAGCCGGACATTTTTATGATCCTGGCAGCTGCACACCGGGCATTGACTGCATAGACATCAAGATAATCACGGCTCAGGGTGTTGACAATAGCAAGCTGTTCTCCCAACTCCCGATTGATTCTTTTTCTCCACCGCGAGCGCAGCCAAAGGGTTATAAATGCACAAAGACCTACGGCAAACAGCAGCACCACCAGCGCCAATAACTCCGGATGTGCCCGCATATACTGGCTCAGCGACACATTCCTGAGCGTGTTTGCGGTATACTTTGTGATAATGTTGTTCATGGAATCATCCGGCATCTGGTGGATGCATTTGTTCAGTATGGTAATCAGCTCGTGGTCACAGTTATTTCTGACATACATTTTGAAGTCAAAACGCATGGAATCGACAATGCTGAATTGCAGCGAAGCCGTAGGATCGTTATTTACAAATGCCTGCGCCGTATAGGTATAAACATATGTAGCATCTGCTTCTCCGGCCAGAACAGCTTCCAAAGCGCTTTCTCTGGTTGGATAGCTCAAAATCCGGGCATTTCCTATCAGATCTCTCTCAATAGGCATGTCACCCTGCACATCTGCTACCGCCAGAGTGGAAATTTCACCGTTGAAATCCTTTCTGGTCACCCGAGCCATACCTGTGTTCATATAGGTCTCGGTATAAAATCCGTTGTTCTGATGATTCTCCGCTTTCGAATGGAACTGCCTCCAGTCAATGACTACATCTACACCGTTGTTAGTCGCAAGGTTGTAATAGTCGGTCCGGTCTTCCGGTACCACAATCTCAAAGGGAAGTCCGGCAAGCTCCATGAGTCCTGCAAAATATTCCGGCAGAATTCCCTTTAATTCACCGTCCTCCACATAGGAATAGGGCTTTCGGTCACCCATGGAAGTAACCGTGATCTTTTTCCTGCCTGAAACTACGTCCTGAATATAGGCAAGCTCCCTGTCGGTAAACGAAAATGCGTAGGAAATACTCCCGTAATATTTATAATACAGGTTATTTGTCCAGTCTCCTTCATTGATATTCATCTGGTCAATGGCATAATTGATTTCGGCAAGCAGTTCCCTGTCGCCTTTTCTGACAATAGCATAAAAATAGTCTGTCTCAATGGTGTCCAGCGTCTTTTCATTTTCCGTCCTCCGCAGATTGCTGGAGAGAATAGCGTCAATCTCTCCGCTTTGCAGATCCGCCGCCAGCTGACCGGAATCCGCGTACTCCACTGCATGATAAGTGAAACCTTTCTCCTCTGCGAATGCAGCAAGGCTCTGATTCTGGCTGCTTCCGGTCACAACGCCCACTGTCATACCGTTATAGGTGGTATAATCGCCGGTGAGCAGACTGGTATTATTTGCCCGGATGGACAAAATTGTACTGTTTCTTCCAATCGGTAGTGAAAAAGCATATTTTTCTTCACGCTCAGACGTTTTCCTTGCAGATGTCACCACATCAATCTCACCGTTATCCAGCATGGTGAGCAT
Source organism: Acetatifactor sp. (assembly GCA_029050705.1). Taxonomy (GTDB): domain Bacteria; phylum Bacillota; class Clostridia; order Lachnospirales; family Lachnospiraceae; genus Acetatifactor. The sequence goes on along the minus strand of JAIDME010000271.1, from coordinate 9,392 downwards.
ATCATCCCAGGACCGGTCATATCCGCTGTATATAAAGTTCAGGTGTGAATATTGGGATACAAGGTTCAGAAATTCCACACCATACCCTATAAGATCACCGTCCTCATCCTCCATGTGGTAGCCGTCAAAATAAAAAACGCCCGCCTTCACCGTCCTGTTATTTTCCTGTTCCGCCGCATTTACCGCAAAGTTCGGTAAGAGGAGCAAAAAGCATACCAACAGAGCAGTGATCCGTTTTCCTTTCCGTACATTTATTTTCAACATACTTCGTCTTTTTCCCTTCCGTTTAAACCCATTTATTCTCAATTCCCTTTATCAAAAAAATGTCCAAATTCACAGGCTGCCGCCGTTCCGGATGTTATACTGTTTTACAGCAAACAAGGCAGCAACGGTTTCACCAACATCAATAAACATCTTACGAAGACAGTATATACCAATCACAAAAATTATACAAGGGATTGATTGCCATAACGACGCTATAAAGTCAAATACCCCGCAGCAGGCTTGCGGGGTATCAACAGCGAGGAAAAATTGCAGGAGCATCTGAAAACTTCATAACCCACGGCGCCGGAAAAATCAGATTCGGTTGCTTAGCTCCGCAAACTGTTCCAGCGTCAGCGCCTCTCCGCGAATCATGGGCGACAGATTCATCTCCTCCAGAGCAGCCGTCGCACGCTCTTTTGAAATTCCCAGTTCCGGCGCGTTCGTAAGCCCGTTGACCAAAGTCTTGCGGCGCTGGCCAAAGGACGCTCTGATGAGAGCAAACATTTTCTTTTCGTCCTCCACATGCACAGGCGGCTCCGCATGCCTGGTAAGGCGGATAACCGCGCTTCCTACGTTCGGCCTGGGTATAAAGCAGTTCGGAGGCACATTTGCCACTACCTCCGGCTTTGCATAATACTGCACCGCCAGAGAAAGCGCCCCGTAATCCTTCGTGCCGGGGCCTGACTGCATACGCTCCGCCACTTCCTTCTGTACCATAATGGTAATGCTCTGCAGGGGAATCTGCTTCTCAAACAGCCTCATGATAATGGGCGTGGTTATATAATAAGGCAGATTTGCCACCACCTTCACCGGTCTGCCCCCGTTCCTCTGCTCCACGATTTTATTGATATCAACCTTCAGGATGTCGTCGTTGATGACCGTCACGTTGTCGTAATCTGCAAGCGTCTCCTCAAGTATAGGAATCAGATTTCTGTCGATTTCCACCGCTGCCACCTCTCTGGCATTTTCCGCCAGATACTGAGTCATGGTGCCGATTCCGGGGCCGATTTCCAGGACGCAGTCCTCCTCCGTTATCTCTGCCGCTGCAATGATCCTGTCCAGAACAGAGGTGTCAATCAGAAAGTTCTGCCCGAACTTTTTCTGAAAATTAAAATTGTATTTTTGCAATATCTCTATGGTGTTGCGCGGTATGCCCAGTGATGCCATCTGCACGCCTCCTCTGTGCTTCTACATTTATCGCTCTTTGCTGATCTCCGGTCTTTTCCCCAAATTCCGCGCTTTGCCGCCGTTTGCTTTCATCATTTGGCGCCACCCTGTCTGTGCCGCCAGCTTATACAGGAATCTCGGAAAAGCAACCGACACATACTGATTTTCCTGCGTCTGCTGAATTTCCTGTTTCTGCCGTGCGCAGATTGCATCGGCAAGCACTTTCAGAGCCTTCTCAACAGGTTCTCTCGGGCCATGTCCCGATTTTGTCTTAGGCATCTGCGCCAGTGCCCCGCCTCCGCCGACTCCCACACCGCTTCCCCAGACATATCCGGCCTTTGCACACCAGTTTTCCAGAACCTGCAGCGCAGTCTCCGCCTGAATTCCCTCAAAAAATCCGCAGTTGACTATTCCGTAAACCCGGATTTCCCTGTTTATAGAAGAGGCCTCCTCCAAACCGGCAAGACACGAAAGCAGATGTCCGGGAATTCCGTCTACATAAAGAGGAAAAGATAATACCAAAGCATCTGCCTGATTCAGCGCTTCAGCGTCTTCCTCTGTGACAGCGCCGGTATGAAATCCGAATTCCATGACTTCCGTTTCCCCTAAATAAGCCTTTAAATCCTCTAACAGTATTCCGCTGGCGCTGGATTTTACTTTCGGGCTTCCGTTAATAAGTGCAATTTTCATAAACTTATGCCCTCCAGTTCCTCTGCTGATCTATAAAAATATATATCCTTTACCAGCCCGTCATAATTGTCCGCATTTGCCTCCATAATCTTCCGTGCCGTCTTCTTTTCCGCGTCCGTGATATTTTCTCCGTAAAAATGTGCGGACAGAGATATTACATTGTCATATCTGCGCTTATGGTGCATTTCACCCTTACGAATCACAAAGTCCGGATGGATATAGGAAATTGCCCTGTCCTGTACGGTTTTTACAAATGGACTCACACTGCCGTAATAGCATCTGCTTACTAAAATCAACTCCGTACATTTACTCATATCAATTCCCGTGTTCTCATATCCATCATGGATAACACACCTTCCCGGAGTCCTGGTCCAGCATCCGAAACAGCCCACGCAATTCCTGATATCGCCCTGATGCCTGATGATCTTATGTTCTCCTTCCACAGGAATATTAAAATTTACCAAATCGGTAATGATCAATTTCATCCAGCGTCTCCTGATAACTGTTCTATTGAAACCCATCTTACTTACAAAATCCTTAATATCATAGCAATCATGACAGCATTTACAGAGAATCTGCATTCAATAGTTCCTCTCGAAACATTTCAATATGCATCATAATGTGTCCGATATTTCCTTCTCCCGCATATTGTGTTACATCAAAAAAATCTTTATCCAATGCAGACCAATACAACTCGTTTTCATCTCCACAAATATCTATTGTTTTATTCAGCTTTCCAACGTAAACCTCAAGATAACAATTTTGAAGATAATATGTAAAATCCATTAAGTTAGAAAGAATAATATCATTTTTTGTTATTGCAGTTTCCTCTTCAAGTTCCCTGTATGCCGCATCTAACCCGTTTTCATTATCTTCAATTTTTCCGCCGACAAAATTTGACAATCCCTTATATGGATTCTTTCTTCTTTTGCACATCAGTACTTTATCAACATTTTCGCTGAATACTGCTATTACGTTATAACCCTGCATCTCTGTACCTCTACAATCAAAATCTTGCTTTAATGATTTCTATAAGTTAAAACAAATCAGAGATACTTTTCATCCAGCTTTTGTTCACGCGCCAACATGTTAACAACATCTCGCAAATGCTCTATTTTAAAACCACGTTTTTTAGCAAGCTTCAAATCCTTTTTGAATTGATTAGATGGTACAATCTCAAGCATCGGCAAATACCTCATCAACAATTTCATCAAAAGATTCATATCGCTTGTATTTATCCGGATTTTTTTTCATTTCTTCATATTCATCCAGCGCGGCCCTTGTTTCTGCATTTGGTGTCGGCCGTTTTACTTCAAACGGAATGCCGTTATGATTAATGGCAGAACGCAGGAACATATTAATTGCAGAAGACATATTTAAGCCAAGATCCCCAAAAAGAGCCTCTGCTTCCTGCTTTAATGCGGAATCAACGCGCACATTAATATTCGTAGTAGCCATATACGATATCACTCCTTTTGATTTTATTATATGAGTGTCTAAAAGCATTGTCAATAAAATGAACCGAATTGTTTTGCACTGTAACTACGATTTCGCCTTCAGGAAGTTCAGCACCTCCAGTAAGTCCTTAAATATTCTACTGCTCAGGCGGACCATCTCCTCATCCGGCGCGATCATGTCCGGCACCATCAGCGGCGTCATCCCGGCCGCATGTGCGGAACGGATTCCGTTTGGCGAGTCCTCGATGGCGTAAGCCTGTCCCGGCTCTGCCCCAAGTTCTTTGCAGGCCATCAGATAAATATCCGGCCGGGGCTTGGAGTGCTCCACCATATCTCCTGTGACCACCACCGAAAAATACTCACTGATTCCCGCCTGTTCCAGGTGATTCATCACAGTGGTGCGTCTGGTAGATGACGCAAGCCCTATGCGCCAGCCGTTTTCCTTCAGCCAGGCAAGAATCTCCCCCGTCCCCGGTTTAAGTGGAAGCCCGTTCTTTTCTATATAATCCCAAAACCACTCCGATGCACGCTGCCGGAATCCTTCATAATCAAAGTCTTCCCCGTATGCTCCCATAACAATCTGTCTGCTGTCATTGGCATTCAGGCCGATGCACCGGGGAAATATTTTATCCATGTCCGGCAGTCCGTTCTCATCTGCTACAGCCAGCCAACTGTCCTGACAAAGACGCTCCGTATCAAACAAAACGCCGTCCATATCGAATACTACTGTGTTATACATTTCTGATTTCAAGCTTCTTCAGACCTCTTTCTTTTTTTATTTCTTTTACCGCATCTTTATAAAGGTCGGTGGTCACACAAATATCTTCTCCTGTGGATAAATCTTTAACCCATAATTCATAGCTGGTATCTGTTGACAGTATTCCCTTCGGTTTATTTGCTAAAATATGTTTTGCATACACTTCCAGATTTTGATCAGATGTTTCTTTCGTATTCAGCATTTCCGCTTTTGCTTCTTTACTTTTTATTTCCTGACCATTTCCGCATATGGGACACATTTTAAAATATGTCTTTTTTATCGGAAAAAGCGGTATGTAATTCAAATGTGCCCATACTTTGTATCGCACATATGCTTTTTGATACACTCTTTGACATACTGTGCATTCTTCCTTTTCCCCGAAGTATCCTTCTTGTTTCGTAAAAACACGGGTTCCGTATAAAATCAGTCCCATATTATAAAAATTCCCCCTTCATTGCATCATTTATTTTTGATTTATATTATCATATTTTTTAAAATCAGTCTAACGCTTTTCTATTTTTTCAAAATGTGTTAAAATATTAATTGCTGACTGCGCGCATACCTCTTGCAAAAGGAAACGATTATGAAGTCTACGATGAGTGAAACAAAACAAAAAAAATTATCCATGATTCCCTATTTGTGGAGCTATAAATGGCATTATCTTCTGGGTGTCATAGTACTGCTGCTGGTGGATATGTCCAGCCTTTATATCCCCCAGTATACAGGCGAGATCATTGATGGCCTGACGAAGGGCACCTTCGGCTTTGAAGGCGTAAAGCCCATCCTGCTTAAAATCATTCTGGCAGGACTTGTTATGATGCTTGGGCGCTTCGGCTGGCGCTTTTTTATCATCGGCGCCTCCCGCGGAATTGAATATAAAATGCGGAATGACCTGTTTCAGCATCTGGAGACCCTTTCCGCCCGTTTCTACAACAGCCACAAGACAGGTGACCTGATGGCTCATTTTACTAATGACCTGCAGGCTATCCGCATGGCTGTGGGCATGGCTGTCATCACCACCTTTGACGCCGTGGTCATGACGGTAATGGTGCTTGTCAAAATGATCGTCTATGTTGATCTTAAGCTGACCCTGCTGGCCTTTGTCCCTCTTACTCTGGTGGCCTTCGGCTGTTACTACTATGGCATTGAACAGAAAAAGCGCCAGACCAGGCGGCAGGAAGCATTCTCTTACCTGTCCGACAAGGCTCAGGAAAGTCTCGCAGGCATCCGGGTGCTGAAGGCTTTTGTCCAGGAGGAGGCTGACTTCAGATCCTTTGAGGACGCAAGCAAGAATAATATGGAAAAGAATCTTGCGGTGGCAAAACTTCAGGCAGTCTTCGGGGCACTGCTGGATATGGTCACGGGCTTAAGCCTCCTGCTGACACTGGTATTCGGCGGAAAAATGGTGTTGAACGGCCAGGTGTCCATCGGCCAGTTTGTGGCGTTTAACTCCTACATAGGTATGCTGGTATGGCCTATGATTGCCTGCGGGGACTGTGTCAACACCTTCAGCCAGGCAGCGGCGGCCTTCCACCGGGTGGCGGCCATCTTTCGGGAGATACCGGATATTGTGGACGCTGATTCCTCTCTTCAGGCAGACTGCTCACTCCATCTGGAGGGCGATATCCGGCTTAACGATCTTACCTTTACCTATCCCGACGGCGAACTTCCCGTCTTAAAGAATATCAATCTGCATATCCGCCCCGGCGAGATGCTGGGTATTCTGGGCCGGACGGGAAGCGGAAAATCCTCACTGGCTGATCTGTTGCTGCGGGTTTACGATTGTGAAAAGGGGATGCTGCTTCTGGACGGAAAGCCTATAGATGAGATTCCCCTATGTATACTGCACCGGGATATGGCCTATGTCCCCCAGGATAATTTCCTGTTTTCCGATACGCTGGAGGAGAACATTGCATTCGGCCTGGAAGAGCGTATTCAGGAACATCCGGAACTGCGCGACAGCATTCACCAGGCGGCAAGGGATGCCTGTATTCATGACAACATCATGGATTTCCCCGAAAACTACCTGACGCTGGTGGGAGAAAGAGGTGTCACACTGTCGGGAGGACAGAAGCAGCGAAGTTCTATTGCCAGGGCGCTGTTGAAGGATTCCGCCGTGCTGATTCTGGATGATTCCCTGTCAGCTGTTGACACGGACACTGAGGAACAGATTCTGGAAAACCTCATGCGTCTGCGCAAAGGAAAAACTACCATCGTGATCGCACACCGCATTTCCACCCTGCAGCAGGCAGACCATATCGCGGTACTGACGGAGGGCGAGCTGACGGAGTATGGCACCCATGACGAGCTGGTTGCCCTGGGCGGCTTCTACGCACACATAAACGAAAAACAACAGCTGGAACAGGAATTGCAGGAGGAGTAAACATTATGCAGGAAGACAAGATAGAATCCAATTACAGGGGAAGTGTTCTGCTGCGCCTCCTCTCCTATATGAAGCCTTATCTGGGCTGGGTAACTCTCTGTCTGATCATGGTGCTGGGGCTGACGGCTCTCGAGCTCTACCGTCCCGTTCTGATCGGCGACGCCATCAACCTTTTTAAAGAGCAGGGGGATTATAATGTCATTACGGAAACAGCTGTAAAATACGGCATCGTACTGGTTTTAAGCTTCTTTTTTACGGTGGTCCCCATATGGCTGCTGCAAAAAACCGGACAGCGGATCATCCATGCCGTCCGCAAGGAGCTTTACTCCCATATTCAGGACTTAAGCAGCCGATACTTTGATCTGACTCCCGTAGGAAAGCTGGTGACAAGAGTCACCAATGATGTGGAGGCCCTGAATGAGATGTACTCCGGTATTCTGGTGCGTCTGTTCCGAAATATTGTTAAAATCGCGGGACTGGCTACCGTCATGCTGATAATGGACTGGAAGCTGGCACTGATTTCCTTTGTTCTGCTGCCGGTGGTGGTGGTGCTGACCGTGGTTTTCCGCGAGATTTCCAGAAGGACCTACCGCATTACCAGAACCCGTCTCACCGACCTGAATACCTTTCTGTCGGAGAACCTTTCCGGTATGCGCATCATCCAGCTCTTCGGGCGGGAAGAGCGAAAATTTGAGGAATTTAACGATAAAAACTATAAATACTACAGAGCCTTTTACCGGGAAATGCTGGTATTTGCCATCTTTCGTCCTCTGATCTACATTCTCAGCATCCTGTCACTGATGCTGGTTCTGGGCATGGGCAGCCTGGATGTTCTGGATGAGATCATCCCCATTGGCACTTTGTACATTTTCGTGCAGTATATCCAGTCCTTCTTTGACCCGATACAGGAACTGGCAGAGCAGTTTTCCACCCTCCAGTCCTCCCTCGCCTCCGGTGAAAAAATTTTCACCATCATGGATGAAAAGGCACTTGTTCCTGAGGCGGAAAAGCCTGTTATTCTTCCTGAAATTAAGGGACGTATAGAGTTCGATCATGTGTGGTTTGCATATGATGATGAAAATTATGTGCTGCGGGACGTGTCCTTCGTCATTGAGCCCGGACAGAGCGTCGCTTTTGTGGGTGCCACCGGCGCGGGCAAATCCTCTATTTTGAACCTGATCGGAAGATACTACGATATTCAGCGGGGGCACATCTATATCGACGGAGTTGATATACGGGACTTAAGCAAGAAACAGCTGCGCAGCGCCATCGGACAGATGCAGCAGGACGTGTTTATCTTTGAAGGAACGGTGGAAAGTAATATCAAGCTTTACAATGAAGAAATTACTTCTGAGGAACTGCAGGCAGCGGCGGAGTACGTCAACGCCTCCCACTTTATTGAAAAGCTGCCTGATGGTTATAAAGAGCCTGTCTCAGAGCGCGGCTCCACCTTCTCCGCAGGCGAGCGCCAGCTTCTGTCTTTCGCACGGACTCTGGCACATAAACCAAGCATCCTGGTCATGGATGAAGCTACCGCCAACATCGACACGGAGACAGAACTGCTCATCCAGGAGGCTCTGGAAAAACTGATGAAAGGCCGCACCACCATCATGGTGGCACACAGACTTTCCACTATTCAGCATGCCGACTGCATCATGGTCATGCACAAGGGCAAGATCCGGGAGCGGGGCACTCATCAGGAGCTGCTGGCACAAAACGGCATCTATAAAAAGCTGTATGAACTGCAGATACACCATGAGATAACTGCATAAAGTCAGTTCATCTCCTCGATGTGGGAAATGTAATCCAGTGAGCGCAGTGCTTCAATAATCTCGCTGTGGGTTTTATATTTCTTTAACTCCTGGCTGGCAATGGTGATGGTGACGGAATATACGCTTAAACCCGAGCCCAGATATGCGCTGTTTGCTTCAATATCGTCAATCCGCAGCCCCAGCCTGCGGATTGTGGTTACAAAATCCTGCAGGTTTTCCTTACTCTTCAGTTCCAGGTGAATTTCAAAATGATTGGATCTGTTTTTCAGATAGGTCTCCACCGCGGGCAGATAAGTTAAAATACACAGCAGCAGCACAAAAGAAATCGATGTCACTGTGTAAAATCCGGCTCCCGCAGTCAAACCAATAATGCCGCAGGACCACAGCCCGGCTGAGGTAGTCAGTCCCTTGATCTGATTTCGGGAACTGAATAAAATGGAATTTCCACTCAGCATGGCAATGCTGATGACAGCAGCCGCCGATAAAAGAGGAAATTTCATGGGCGTCTCCTGCATCAAAAACAGGTCCAGCAGCATCACAAGAGCAGATGAAAACGACACCAGTATGAAGGTTCTAAGCCCGGCGGAGTGGCGCTTGCTGGCGCGCTCGCAGCCTATTACAGCGGCGAACAGAACGGCGATCGTAAGGCGCAGACACACCGAAGCGATACCTATGTCGCTGGCCCATTCCCCCAGCAGTCTTGCAATCGGGTCATATATCACATCATTCATATTCCAAACCTCCTGCCTGCCATATGAGAATGTCTCATCATAGCGTATTGTTCTTCCGCTGCCTCCGTAAAGGCAAGCTCTTCCTCTGACGGTGTCCCCGGATGACCGGGCAGTTCCTTTTGAATTGCCTGAATCCGCTGAATCAGCAGTTCCACTTCACTCAGTTTCTCC
>JAIDME010000270.1 GCA_029050705.1 Acetatifactor sp. | reverse complement strand
TCTCAAAGCCCACAGCGCCCGCACATCCCTGATGCAGCAGTTCGGACGCATTTCCCTTTTCTCCGGCTTTCCGCACACCGCAGGGCAGCTGCACCTTCAGCAGTTCCAACTCATAAGCATATTCCTCCCGCAGCAGTTCAAATGCCGCCTGCAGCATCCTTGTCTCCGTCTCCATTATCTCCCGGAAGCTGTGAATGTAGCCCATTTCAAAATCAACTCCTGTGTATTCATTCAGGTGGCGTGCCGTGTCATGCTTCTCCGCCCTGAATACCGGCCCTACCTCAAAGACCCGCTCAAACACTCCCACCATCATCTGCTTGTAAAACTGAGGGCTCTGGGCCAGGTAAGCCTCTTTGCCAAAGTAGTCCAGCTTGAAAATATTTGCACCTCCTTCCGCACCGGCATACACAATCTTGGGTGAATGGATTTCCGTGAAGCCCTCCGCCTGAAGAAAATGCCGAATACCCCGCAGCAGTCCCTCCTGGATTTTGAACACTGCTCTCTCCTTTTCATTGCGCAGCGTCAGGGGACGGTAGTCCAGTTTGTTCTCAAGGGACGCTTCAATCAGTTTTTGATTCATTACTATAGGCATCTGTGCCGTGGGCCTTGAGAGAACATATACCTCTGTAATATGCAGTTCGGCTCCTGCCTTTGCCCGTTCCTCCTTCACTACCTCCGCAGTCAGTTCCACACAGGCCTCCTCCTGCAGCTGTCCCAAAACCTCCTGTCTGTCACAGACACACTGCACGGTATACCTTGCCGTCCGCAGGATAACAAAACTGAACCCGCTCATTTTTCTGATTTTGTAGATGCTTCCATGAAGCGTCACGAGCTCCCCAATATAATCTGACAGTCTTGTCACTTCTATTTCATTCCTCCTGTTTTGTGTCCCGATTCTTTCCATATTTTCCATACTTCCAGCCATATTTTATCTCCATTCCTTTCCGTTAACTTTTTGTTATTTTTTCTTGTAACTTATTTCCCGTTTTCTCTTTTTTATTTTATCACTTGTCCAGCCTTACCAAGCCGGCCCTCTTCCCTCTTTATCCATTCCGGCATCGTCTTTATGCCACATAGTATCACCTTCTCTCGCATTCAGCAGCCCACTCCGGGCCAGCGCCATTCAGATAAATTACACAGACTGCAACAAAAAGAGACCATAAACCGTATCTCTACAGTCCATGGTCCCTGATTTCAGCACAGCAAAAGAATCCTATGGAACCACGGCATCACAAGCAGCGCCTGCAGCCGTGGTCTCCACCGCTACAAGCGCTTCCTATCGTCGTCCCTGTGAAGCGTTGTCCGTATTATCTCAAACATATGCCGATTCCTTTATCATTCATATTTTCAGTTCATAAATCCTGTGTTTGGGAATTCCCTCATACCATCCAAAGTAATCTTCGGGAATCTCCACAATTTCTGCCAGCCCGGCGCCCAGGCTCTCTATCGTCCTGTAAGACGCAGCATTATCCTCTTCGCAGGTGATATAAATCTTCTCCATCCCGTGATACCTGGCAACATCCATGACCAGCTCCGCTGCCTCCCGTGCATAATGATGCCCTCTGTAGGCCTCGTCGATTTCATATCCTATGTTGCCGTTATAGTAGGAATGGTAATTCCGGCCGATTCTGATGCTTACTTTACCGATTGGGATCATATCCGGCTTCCGCCTGATCTCATACCAATAATACGGTATCTCCTTTTCGTTTCCCTGTTCCTTTGTAAGCACCTTAAGACTCAGGCGTGTACTTTCCAACTCGTCAAAGCTGTCGCTGAACATAAATGCCATACACTTCGCTCCATCCCCTCTACAGGATACCTGTTTTGCAGAACTGCTGCTCCACTTTACCTCTTGATCAACAGAGACTTTCCTGTCATCTCCGCAGGCTGGTTCATGCCCATGATCTGGATCAGAGTAGGAACAATATCCGCCAGGCAGCCGCCCTCCCGCAAACCGTACGCCTCATCATAATTTACCAGAATAAAAGGCACCTGGTTGGTAGTATGAGCCGTGAAGGGTTCTCCGGTCTCATAATCAGTCAGTTGTTCCGCATTTCCGTGGTCAGCGCAGATGAACATGACTCCGTTCATCTCCTTCACAGCATCAACAGCTTTTCCGACACACTCGTCAACTGTCTCAATAGCCTTCACCGCAGCCTCCAGAACACCGGTGTGCCCCACCATGTCAGGATTTGCAAAGTTGATGATGATGACATCATATTTGTCGGAACGAATCGCCTCGCAAAGCTTTTCACATACCTCAGGAGCGCTCATCTGGGGCTTAAGGTCATAGGTAGCCACATCCTTGGGAGAATTCACCAGAACTCTGTCCTCACCGGGATTAGGCTCCTCCACGCCGCCGTTAAAGAAAAAGGTGACATGGGCATACTTCTCAGTCTCAGCGATACGAGCCTGCTTTAAGTTATTTGCAGCCAGCCACTGGCCGAAGGTATTGTCCACCGACTGCTTTTCAAAAGCAACGGTCTTATTGGGAATGGTAGGGTCATAATCGGAGAAACACACAAAGGTCACATCCTTCCTGGGGCCCCTGTCGAATCCCTGAAAGTCATCATCACAGAAAGCTCTGGAAATCTCTCTCGCTCTGTCGGGCCGGAAATTAAAGAAAATAATGGAATCCCCGTCCTGCACGGTAGCCACAGGCTTACCATCCTCCATGGCCAGAGTAGGCTTCACAAACTCGTCTGTCTCCTCCCTGTCATAAGACTCCTGAATGGCACAGATGCCGCAGTTTGCAGTCAGCCCTTCTCCCTTTGTCATTGCATCATAAGCCAGCTTGACGCGATCCCAGTTTTTATCCCGGTCCATCACATAATAACGTCCCATAACGGAAGCAATCCTGCCCACGCCGATTTTCTCCATCTCCGCCGTCAGTACCTCCGCATATTCTTTGCCGCTTGCCGGAGGCGTGTCACGCCCGTCCAGGAAGCAGTGTACATACACTTTCTCCAGTCCGTTTCTCTTTGCCAGCTCCAGCAGACCGTACAGATGCGTATTGTGGCTGTGTACGCCGCCGTCGGACAAAAGCCCCATCAGATGAAGGGCACTGCCTTTCTTCTTACAGTTCTCTACTGCCTTCAACAGCGCCGGATTCTCAAAGAAGGTGCCGTCCTGAATTTCCTTGGTAATCCTGGTAAGCTCCTGATATACGATACGCCCTGCACCCATATTCAAATGTCCTACCTCGGAATTGCCCATCTGCCCTTCAGGCAGTCCCACTGCCATGCCGCTGGCATTTCCTCTCACGAAGGGATATTCCTTCATCAGCCTGTCCATTACGGGTGTCTTCGCCTGAGCTATAGCATTTCCCGCCGCTTTTTCATTGAGGCCGTAACCGTCCAAAATCATTAAAACTACTGGTTTTCTGCTCATTTCCCTTTTTCTCCTTACTTCCCTACTGATTCATTCACTGTATTCATTTTCTTGCTGCGCTTGCTACATTATACCACTGAAAGCATTTTCCATGCAATACCAACTATGGGATTTTTTCGGTACAGTGTAAAGTCATAAACAGAGAATTGACAGGGAAAATATTACGCGATAAAATAGCATAACTAACATTATGGGGGTGCAAAATGATACCTGACTCCGTAGATACCGGCTTTTCTTCATTCGGTCATATTCAGAAGATAATAGATCATATAGAAGAAAATCTTTTGGAAGAACTGACTCCTTCTATCATTGCCGCGCATTTTTCCGTCAGCGAATCAGCCCTCTCTTCTCTCTTTAAAATTGTCTGCGGAATGACAGTTATGGAATACATTCGTAACAGACGGCTTACTCTTGCAGCAGAGGAATTGTCCTCATCAAATACTCCGATCATTGAGCTTGCTTATAAATACGGCTATGAAACTCCGGAGGCTTTTACAAAAGCTTTTTCCAGATTTCATGGTTTTCCGCCCAGCTTTATCAGACGAGGTTTCCCGATTTCAAAGGTTTTTCTGCCCATGCAGGCCAAAGTCATCATTCAGGGCGGATGGAATACCGTAAAACTGACAAAATCAAATTGTGCAGGACAGGAATTATCATCCTGTTTCCATTATAATTCCTTTATCGGAAGCCAAACGGACACGGATGTACCCGCCGGGCCCGCTGCTCATGAAAGTCAAATACCCCGCAGCAAGCTGACGGGGTATTTGACCCTCGCGGCATTCGCCAAATGCTCGTGCAAGCACGGCACTTGGCTCATTGCTCGCGGGAATAAAGGAGAAAACCAAATGAGAGATCAGAAAAATATGTGTCAGATCGACACAGGCACCATGCAGTTTCAGAAAGAGTGGGATATCCTCTGCTCTTTAGCTGAGAGCCTGCTTCAAAACCATATTCCGTTCAAGGTTGATGGAAAAACCATGATTTTTGCACATGGCCTGGAATTTCCATTAGAAAAAATCTGCCTGACCTTTAAATGGGCAGATGAAAAGTGGGTCAAAGATTTTTTTAACTATGATATGGAGACCAGACATATCGGGGATGGCTTCAAGTATTTTGATGCACTATACAATGAAATGAAAATCCGATGCATGTTTTACGGCGGCTGTCCCGATGCGAATACGAATGAATTCTTATACAAAAATACGGATTTAGTGCAGATCAACAATCTTACTATTCCTGTACAATCTCTTGAATTTTACTATGAAAATGCTGAGAAAAACACGGCATTTTATGAAATGACCGCCAACTGGTTACAAAAACAGAAAAACTATCGTGAACAAAACAGGAAGGCATGGGAATATTCCGCGTATGAATTCTGGCTTCAAAATTCCGGAATCCCCTCTGAAAGAGCCAGGAAAGATATGGAAAACCCGTTGGGAATGTTAAAAAAATATGCGGATTATTTCGACAGCTATGCAAATGTACGCATAGCAAATATATGTGGTTCCTGTGGGAAAAAGGCTGTTCCGTTAGCTGTTTTAGGCGCGAAGGTGACTGTTTTTGATATTTCAGAGGATAACAGAAAATATGCATTGGAGGTCGCGGCGGCTGCAGATGTGTCTATTGATTATGAGGTGTGTGATGTTCTGGAGATTAATATGGAGAAATATGAAGCTTATTTTGATGTTGTATTCATGGAAGGCGGAATATTGCACTATTTTCATAATATCGATGAGTTCATGCATATCATGTATGCTTTGTTAAAACAAGGCGGGAAGATGATATGCAGTGATTTTCACCCGTTTACCAAAATATCGGACATCCTGGGTCTTGAACAACCGGAAATGAGTTATTTTTCAACAGATGTTTTCGAGGGCGAAATGGCACATGCACGTTTTTATGACGAGGCCGTCAGAAATCAGATTCCCAAATGTCTTTACAGGAAATATACGATCAGCGAAATAATCAATTCTGTAATAAACAGTGGATTAACTTTAGTAAAATTTGATGAACATCCGGCATGGACAAATGACAGACTCCCCGGCGAGTTCACAGTCGTGGCAGTAAAGGGACGGCAGTAAAATGAACCTTCGCTTCCTTGCATTTTCCCTCGCCGCCTGATATACTGATTCAAAGCAAATCAGACCGTCGAATAACCCCATACGAAAGCGTGTTGCCGAAAAATCTTGCTGCAGTAAGCCGGACGGAGTCCTGCCGGGCAGAACTGTGCCGACAGGTTGGGAACACATCTACAGCAACTATAGAAAGGAGCCTTCATGCCCCGGATCATCTACCTGACTCAGGCGGAGACAAAACGCCTGGAAACCCTGGAAAAACGATACCGCAGCGCCGCAAGGACACAATTCGAACAGCGCTGCGCATATTTTCATCAATTCACAGGCGGCAGCTATACATCTGTCACCATCCGGGACCAGAAGACCCGCTGGGGCAGCTGCTCTTCACGGGGTACTCTCTCTTTCAACTACCGGCTGATCTTTGCCCCGCCCACAGTGCTGGATTATGTTGTAGTTCATGAACTCTGCCATCTGACACACATGAATCATTCCAAAGAATTTTGGAACATGGTGGGTTCCGTCATGCCGGATTATAAGACACATAAAAAATGGCTGCGGGAACACGGACAGGAGCTGACTCTGGAGTATTATCTGGAATCGAGGGGAATTCCCATAAAGCTGACATGAAAAACCTCCCGGCATTCCCGCCGGGAGGTTCCTCTATATTTTTACTATTCCGTTTTACGTCAGTTATTCTCATCCACGTAGTTCTGAACTCTGCTCTGTATAACATCAGCCACAGCTTTAGCCGGTTTCTGACCCGTGAAAAAGCCATCTATTTCCTCTTCGATGATGTTCATGACCTCCTCATTAAAATAATAAGGATTGTGTACGGATTCAATAAAGGCAATGAGCCCATCCAGCTGCTCCTGGGTTAAAGGTCCGTAGGGGACAGATTCTCCGTTCATCCAGATGCTCATTTCCTCTTCCTCCACATGAACCTCACCGTTTTCGTCAGTCCACTCCCAGGTCCGGCGCTCTGTAGCCTTCTTGGACTGCTCATAAAATTTCTCTTTCTGCACCGGGAAGTAACTGACTTCATCCTGATGCTCATCCGTCAGGTAGTACCGCATGAAATTCCAAGCCTCGTCCAGGTTCTTTGACTTGGAAGACAGAACATAGGTCTGGCTGCTCATGATATAGGAGCCGTTGCCGCTCTCAGTGGGGAAGCCCGTATAGCTTACCTCCTCTCCTATCCTGCCGTTGATGGTATAGGCCAGATTGTCAAACCTCCAGAAGTTGGCTTCCAGCAGCAGAGTCTTATTCAGCCTGTACTGTGCCTCATAGTTGTCCCAGTCATCCTCCCAGTACTCCTCATCATACGCCCCCTCAGAAGTCCCTTCCCCCGCAGGAAG
>JAIDME010000027.1 GCA_029050705.1 Acetatifactor sp. | reverse complement strand
CCATAGAGACATCCACCATGCCGTCCAGTTTTTCCACGATCAGCTCCACTACATTCTGGAAACTGCCGGGCACCTCGGATGCCTTTGCCATACAGCGCTTTGCCGCAACAGCAAAGACGATCAGAATCAGCATGACAAACAATACGCATACATGTGTTGTTGTTATCCAGACTGTATGACCGAAAAAGGAATACTGAAAGACCCCGTGAATCATAAAATCCACGTCGCCACCGCCGGATAACAAGATCCCATGCTCCATACTCTCACCTCCTCTTCTCTCGTATTTTGTTTATCCGGAGAGTTTTACACCCTCCTTAAGAGGCTTCTTCCGGCTCCCGGGTTTCCTCGTCAGGAAGCGCCTGGGGCACAGGGTCGGTCTCATGAAACAACATATTATAGAATTTATGAATGAACGGCTGCAGATAAGCCGTTATCTTCAGGCTCATGTACCCCAGAAACACGATCAGGGTATCCAGCACATTCGTCACCGAGATAATAGCCAGAATCACTATTACCATCAGATACCTGAAAACATATCCCCGGGTAATTATTTTTGAGGCGGACGCGCTGTCCGTCAAAGCCCTGTCCAGGGTTCTGGCCATGTGGATGCTGGCCGTCACCGCAAAAAGAATGCCAAACCACAGACTCGAAGCATATCGAGGCTGGTCTTTCGCGAAAAAAACACCCACTGCCTGACATACAATTCCATACATCAGCATACCTGTATGCATTTCCAGCAGTGTTCTATCTGCCCTTTTTAGATACTGTATCATCTTTTCCGTCTTCATCCCTGCATATCTTCTTCACCAGACGATAAACCCCCTGACATCCCGCCACAGCGCCGACAAAAAACAGGATTACCGTGATATATGAGGTCCCCAGTCTGCGGTCCAGCCAAATCCCCAGCGCAGTCGTCATTCCCACGGACGCGATCATAACCAGGCCCATCTGTGTAATCAGGGGTAATATTTTAAACGTTTCTTTCTTATCATCATCCCGATGTTTCATAACTCTCATTATATCCAATTTCTTCAAAAAAGTCTAGAAATATTTACAACTTACCATTGACTCCGCGACCTAACGGTTGTAGTATTTGTACAAAGTTTACGAAAGGAACCGATACGGCCATGAATATCCGCATTGCCACGCCCCGGGATTCCGGGCAGCTGCTGGAAATCTACGCGCCCTATGTAGAGCATACCTGCATAACATTTGAATACGAGGTCCCCTCCGTGGAGGAATTTGAGAGCCGTCTCCGGCACACACTGGAAAAATATCCCTACCTGGCCGCCGAGGAGAACGGTGTTATTCTCGGATATGCCTATGCCTCCGCTTTCAAGGGCCGGGCGGCTTATGACTGGTCCGTTGAAACCTCTGTTTATGTGCGGGAAGGTCATACCGGGAAAGGAATCGGCGCAGCATTGTACAGTGCACTGGAAGAGCTTCTTCGCAGACAGCATATCTGTAATCTGTGTGCCTGCATTGCCTACCCCCATCCCGTCAGCATTGCCTTTCATGAACATTTCGGCTACCACACCGCAGCCCACTTCCATGCCTCCGGCTTCAAACACGGCAAGTGGCACGATATGATATGGATGGAAAAAGAGCTGTGCCCTCATACGGTTCCCCCCATGCCTTTCATACCGTTCCCCCTGTTGGAACAGCAGTCTTGAATACTATCACATAAGCAGCGGCCTTCAGCGCCGCAAAAGAAAGGGGTTCCATATGAACAAAGTTTCCAGACTTTATCGGCGCAGACTGATACCTGCGGAGTGCATTCTGCTGAAGGATGACGTTATCGTCGAACAAAACGATGAGTTTCTTGTAACCAAGTGGAACACAATTCGCCCGAAACCCAATTTTTCCCACGGCTGTTCCTGCTATTTTTTTCGGGAAGGCATCAAAGTCAGCAAAATATACAAGGCGGACGGCACACTGTTATACTGGTACTGCGACATTGTGGACTATGACTTTGACTCCTCAGAATGCTCCCTGACAATTACCGATCTGCTTGTGGATGTGATACTTTATCCGGATGGACATATGGAAGTAGTGGATCTGGATGAACTGGCAGAGGCCCTGGAACGGGGCCTCATAACAAAAGAGCAGATGACCACCTGCCTGCGCAATCTGAATCATCTGCTCACAATAATTTACCGCGATAAATTTGACAGGCTTCAGTCTTCTCTGAACAGCCTTGGCCTGTGACACGTTATTTCATCGTTTTCATCAGTGTTTTCATCAGAAAGCTCCGGATTGCTTCGCATTGAGACTGAGCTTTCTTAATAAAAGATATGTCCGCCGATACTGATTCCGGTCAATCCCTCAATCGGTGTGCGGAAAAAGACACAGTTTCCCACATTTGTCACACCTGCCATAGCCTCATCTGCGGCCCTGTAACAGGACTCAGTGGCCTTGTCCGCCTCAAGCGCCAAGGCCAGCCTGCCGCTGGCCACCGGTGAAAATTGCTTATTCTGGTAGATAACTCCCATCACGGTACTCGGAAATTTGGCGCTCAGCACTCTGTTTATGACCACACTTCCCACTGCCACCTGTCCCTCGTAAGGTTCTCCGCCCGCCTCACAGTAAATCAGGTTTGCAAGCAGTTTGCGATCGCCGGGGCTGAAGATCACCTCGGAAATATCCCGCCAGGCTGCGTTTGCGGCCGCTCTGGATAAGGCAATTTCCTCCTCAAGCTTCTTCCGCAGATACTCCAGGTTTTCTTCTTCTTTTTTAATCTGATCTTCAATTTCTCTCGTCTTCTGCTCCGCATCGGCAATCTTGTCGCCATAGTTCGCGATGGCGTTGGAGGTCTGGCTGATCAGGCCCGAAACCTTCTCCTTTTCCGCCTCCGCCTGAACCTTCAGCATATCCAGATTAATCTTTTCGTCCTGTAGTCTGGCCTCCTGCTCCTCAATGAAAACGCGGTTCGCCATATACTCGTCCATCTTCTTCCGCTCATAAACCGCCACTTTCTCAATGTAGTCCGCTGCATTCAATATGCCCGCAATGCTGTTTTCTTTCAGCAATGCATTGAGATAGCTTTCATCCTGCATCTCGTACATGGCCCGGACTCTCTCCACCATACATTCGTACTGCCACTCCTCCGTGGCCTTTGCCTCCTCAAGCGCCGCCTGGGTATCAACAATCTCCTGTTCCTTGTCCCTGATCTGCTGCTCCAGATCTTCCAGGTTTTCAACCACCTGGGTCAGCTGCTCATTCAGGTTGTTCAGTTCTCTCCGCAGGCTCTTCTGCTCACCCTGCAGATGCCCCAACTGTTCCTCGTTCTTATTTTTCTCATCTTCCAGTTCCTGTTTTCTCTGTTCACCCTCATTGATCTGCTGCTGAGTACTGGAAGTTGCGGACACCACAAGCACACCGGGAAAAATATTCACCCCGGTGTCCCCCACGCCGCCGGTTCTTCCCGAATCATCGGAAACCGCCCCGGCTATCAATACCGCTGCTATTAAAGCAGCCGTCCTCTTCTTCCAGACCCTCAACTGTCGCGACCTGCCTTTCTCTAAACCTGAATATGTATCTGCCGCCCTGTGTGGGAATAAGGAACATAACTCACACCCGCTGCGTCAAACATCTTCTTGGACGCGCGGTTTCCCGGTGTCCCCTCGTATTTGTCACTATCATACACCACCGTTCTGATGCCCGCCTGTATGATCGCCTTTGCGCACTCATTACAGGGAAAAAGAGATACATATATCTTCGTCCCCTCCAGAGAACCCCCTCTGTAATTTAATATGGCGTTCAGCTCGCTGTGAGTGACAAAGGGATACTTTGTGTCCAGTCCTTCCCCCTCCCTGTCCCAGGGAAACGTATCATCCGAACAACCCATGGGAAAACCGTTGTAGCCCATGGACAATATTTTATTGTCACTGCTGACAATACACGCTCCCACCTGGGTGCTCGGATCCTTGGAGCGCATGCCGGAAAGATGTGCTACTCCCATAAAATATTCATCCCAGCTGATATAGTCTTCTCTCTTTCCCATGCTGTTTTTTCCCCGCTTCTACTTTGTGCCGAAAATACGATCGCCGGCATCCCCCAGTCCGGGAACGATATACCCATGGTCATTGAGCCTTTCATCCAGAGCGCCTACATACATGTCCACATCCGGATGCGCCTCCTCCATAGCCTTAATCCCTTCGGGCGCAGCAATGATACACATAAAGTGAATGTTTTTGCAGCCTCTGTCTTTCAGCATCTGGATCGCCGCTGCGGAAGAACCTCCGGTGGCAAGCATGGGATCTACCACAAACACCTCTCTCTCCGCACAGTCCGCCGGAAGCTTGCAGTAATACTCCACGGGCTTTAAGGTCTCCGGATCCCTGTACAAGCCGATATGCCCTACCTTTGCGGCAGGGATCAGCTCCAGTATGCCGTCCACCATACCCAGACCGGCGCGCAGGATCGGAACTACCGCCAGTTTTTTGCCGCTCAGTTCCTTTGCGGTTGTGGTACAGATTGGTGTGGTAATCTCCACATCCTCCAGTTTCAGGTCACGGGTTGCCTCATAGCAGATCAGCATGGCAATCTCACTGATAGTCTGCCTGAAATCCTTAGTGCCTGTCTCCTGCCTGCGGATGAAACCGATCTTGTGCTGGATCAGCGGGTGATCCATAATCACTACTTTTGCCATTTTATTTTCCTCCCTCTATCATGTCAACTCTGCGCCGATGCTTCTCCTCACCTGAAAAGTCCGTGTTCAGAAAAGTCTCCACAATGTCCAGAGCCATGTTTTCTCCCACCATTCCGCCTCCCAGGGCAAGCACATTCGCATCGTTGTGCAGTCTGGTCATTTTAGCGGAAAGCGTATCCGAACAGAGTGCGCAGCGCACGCCCGGCACTTTGTTTGCCACCATACTGATGCCTATGCCCGTAGTGCAGATCACTATACCCTTCTCACAGGCTCCCTCCGCCACCAGTTCCGCCACCGCGCGGCCATAGACAGGGTAATCCACCGATGCCTTGCTGTTGCACCCCATATCCCGGTACGGAATGTTTTTCTCCTCCAGATAACGCTTCACACTTTCCTTCAGATCATAACCGCCATGATCACTTCCGATTGCAATCATTTTTTCTCCTCCTGCCTTTCATAATTATATGGACGATCTTTCATTACCTTTTGTTTCATTCCGTTCATACTTGAACTACCCGGTGCCCTGCCGCCTTCAGCAGCCTGTTCATGATAGCCTGTCCCAGTCCCGCGGCCTCAAAGCTCTCCGCGTATATTTTTGTGACACACTCGTCATCAAACTCCCTGAGGGCCGAAAAGAGGTTCCTCGCAATGCTCTCCTCGTCCCCGCGGCTGCCCACACACTTCACCGCATCTGCAGAATACCGCGGACGGCTCTCACTGGTACAGATGACTCCGGTTCTTTCGCCCTGCTCCTGCTTCGCTGCCGTTTGCCCGTTAATGTATTGAATCACCGCGTCAGAACATCCCTCCACAATCGTCAGCTCCCCCTTCGGCGCATAATGGCGGTACTTCATGCCGGGCGCTCTGGGCGCCTGTCCGCTGTCCGTTCCCAGAATTGTGACATCTGTGTCAATTTCCTTCAGAACCCTGCTCAGCATCTCTTCAGTCACATAACCGGGGCGCAGTATCTGGGGCGGCGACACGGTCAGGTCAAGAATAGTGGATTCCAGTCCGATACCCACCCGGCCGCCGTCTATGATCATGTCTATCCTGCCATCCATATCCTGCGCCACATATTTTGCCAGAGTAGGGCTTGGCCGCCCGGATCGGTTGGCGCTGGGTGCGGCAACATATCCCCCGCTGTACTCGATCAGCTTTCCGGCCGTTTTGTCCGAGGGAAACCGCACCGCCACCGTATCCAGGCCGCCGGTAGTCTCGGTTGGAACCAGCCCGGACTTATGCAGTATCATTGTCAGCGGCCCCGGCCAGAAGGCTTCCGCAACTCTGAAAGCCTCCTGCGGCACCCTGCAGGTGATTTTTTCCATATCCTCCAGCCTGCATATATGCACGATCAGCGGATTGTCCGAAGGCCTTCCCTTTGCCGCATAAATCTTCCGGGAGGACTCTCTGTTCAGAGCATCCCCGCCCAAACCGTACACAGTCTCCGTTGGAAACGCCACAAGCCCGCCGCTTTGTATAATGCTTCCCGCACGGCGCAGCGCCGCGTCTTCCTCCGCCGTGAACGTCTCCGCATGCGGCCTGATCTTCACTGTCACTGTTTCCATCGCAACTGACACTTTCCAAGCCGGCGCACTGACACACCGGCTTTCAAAACATTCTATCCCCTAAACTCGGAAGTCCACGTTGATTATAACATAAACCGTCCAAAAGATAAAGACTTATCCCATCAGTGTAACAATACTTCAAATATTACTTCCTTTATGATATAATGAAAACACTCTTTTTTACAGTGTCGGCAATTTCTGTCAGGCAATTGCATTATTTATAAACAAGTAGCAGGAGGTTATTATGCAACAGGTTACGGAACAACAGATTCAGGCCATGGCCCCAAACGCTGCCGCTTCGGCAAACGGCAGAAAAATATCCCAAAAGGGCGGATTTGTGCGGCTGGAACACTCTGCGGACGACACCTTTTATCTGGGTGAATGTACAGGCAGCGGAAAAAGCAATTACATTACTACCGTAGATTTTATAGAGCCCGGTAACCCCGTGTGCCGGTGTTCCTGCCCCAGCCGCCAGTTTCCCTGCAAACACGGTCTGGCGCTTCTCTATGAGATTCTTGCGAAAAAGAAATTCGGCACATGCGAAATTCCGGAAGATATCTTGAAAAAGAGGGAAAAGAAACAGGCCCGGGAGGCTAAGAACACTGCGGTTCAGTCTGCGGAAGGGCTGACTGACGAAGATCCGGAAGTAGCCGCCAGGAAGCAGGCATCCGCCGCAAAGAGCGCAAAAGCAGCCA
>JAIDME010000269.1 GCA_029050705.1 Acetatifactor sp. | reverse complement strand
AAGACGGAATACGACATGTAGAGAGGTCTCTCGGGCTCGGATATGTGAATAAGAGACAGTCCCACTGTTTTGTCAGCGCTGTTGCCATGTACCATGCAATCTCCATGTTAATGTAATATTCTTCCGATTTTATACCTGACACCATGACGAGATATTCCGGCTAAAATCATCTTCCAGATAATGCTGCATCAGCATGCCGATTGCAAATCGCACTGTATAGGTATGTTCCGAACCAAGCCATTTCCTGATATAAGGCAGCAATTCATCCTTATGCTTTTTGAAAACTTTAGGCGATGTCTGGTCACAGGTGGCCCAATTATTGATATACGGAAGAAACTTTTCTAATTCACAGATACAGCGTTCAAAATTCTTCATATCCGAAATAATAAATCCATGAATTTGATTTTCCTCAAATAATTCATGGGGGCAGCCATCCAAAAATGTCTCCCCTGAATCTTCTTTTACAATCTGTTTTGCTATTTTTTTAAGTATCGGGGTTCTCACTCCGATAATTGTCTCCGGAGCAATTCCCGGTATTAATTTCCGTTGAAACTGTGCATATTTCTCATCTTTGTTTTCGTATAACAATATCTGTATCTCTTGCATATGTAACTGCCCTCCCGGTTCATTCCTCCATATGCTGCCTTAGTTCATCCCAGTCTGTTACTGTCAAAATGCCCTTATCCTCTTTATATGGCAGATCAATTGCTCCTATATACCATATTGGTAATAATCCCGCGTTTAAGGAACCCTTTATGTCACATTCGTACTGGTCTCCGACATACCAGACCTGGTCCGGCTTCAGATCAGCCTTTTCTAAAGCCAGCTCAAACAGCCGCTTATTCGGCTTGCGAAATATATAATTACTGGAAGTAATGATAAATTCAAAAGTATTTTCCGGAAGTAACCTGTTGATACGCTCCGCAACCACCGACGGAGCATAAGAAATATTGCTGATCACGCCTGTACGAATACCTTTGTTTTTCAGGTAATTCAGAAAATCTTTGATTCCATCTGTGGGCCTTCCCGGGGCAGCGGCATTCCAAAATACTGTATCGATTTCGGAATTGCTTAATGCAATCTCAATTCCCTGGGATTCATACAGATAAGGCGTAAACATTGTATTCGGTATTTCTGTCTGGAATAAGTGCCTCTTCTCCGGCTGAAATCTTCCGATTTCCTGATTGATCTCATTCGCCTTTGCTTGCACCTGCTCCGCTGACAAATTATATTTATTTCTCGCAGCATGCCGCAAAACCGCTTCCGTTCCCTTTACTCCGTTGAATTTCTGCTCTGCTATAAGTGTCTGACCATAATCGAACAATATCATTTTGGGCATTTTCATATAAAACCCTCCTAAGGTCATTTTACCATATATTTCCACACCACGCATCAGGATTCTGAAATGTACCTTAATTGCCCGAACTCTTATAAAATCGGATACTGTACCGCCAGAATCCGTAAGCTGCCAGATACAGAACAATTCCGACGGCAGGAGTGAGGTACATATAAATCGAAGGGTATCCGGCCATGTCTTCCTTGCGCAATAAATACTGTGCAGGGAAATAGTTGACGAAGGCAAAGGGAACAATATAAATCATGCAAAACTGAATGGCCTTATGAAAGATACTGATCGGGTATCCGGCAAACTTTCGCATATTCCAGTAAAAAAGTTCTTTCAGGCTGTTTGTTTCAAGCAGATAAATATTAAGGGTCGCAAGAAGCAAAAAGATCGCTCCCTGAATCAGGACACCGCCTGCGACCGCCATGATATAGTAGATTATAGTGCCGACACTCCAGGTAATACCAACGTTCCCTGCAGAGATCACAAACAGTACAATTCCCAGGCCTCCGTGTCCGATAGCGGCAAACCAGTCCGCATTAGAAAAAATAAGCTGAAAGAGAAGCCCTCTGGGTCTTAAAATAAAACGGTCAAAGCCGCCGTTACGGACTGTTCCTCCAAAGTCCCGCAGTCCGGTAAAGAAAATGATAAGGATTCCGTAGGTTAAAAACAGAAGGCTGAACAGAAACAGCAGTTCATGAATGTCCCAGTCATTCAGAGTATCAAATTTCAGCAGGGTAAAGTAAATTACGATAATCCCGGTTGCTTCTCTCAGAAATACCGCAAGAGAACGAAGAACCGCATCCACTTTATATTGAAACCAGGACTTCATAATGGTTCTGGTATAGACCCCCGCCAAATACATTGTATCATTTCTCATAATCTGTCAGCCTCCCTGTACTACAAGCTTTTTTTGTCCCTTTTTCCATAGAAACATCCCAACAGAAAATAAACAGACGATCCAAAAGACCTGAATCAGAAAGCAGCTCAGGATTTCCGAAGGGGACAGCCGGCCCAGATAAATCTGTACCGGCGTAAAATAAATAAAGGAAAAAGGAGTAAAACGAATCATTCCCTGCATCCACTCCGGCATAAACCAAAGCGGTATCATGGAACCGGACAGCACATTGATAAATACATTTTTAATGGTCATGATACTCCATACGTTGATCAGCCAAAAAGAAAGCATCTGCGCCGCGAAGCTGATCGTCCATAAAACGCCGTAACCAAAGAGAGCGCCCAAAAGGAACAGAAACAGCATCGAAGGACTTGCCGGCGCTGCGATTCCGATGAAAAGCACGGAAACGGCCACTGCGGGAACAAAGTGAAAGAACAGCTGAAAGAGAGCATGCCCCAGATTATCCGCCAGCATTCTTCCGTGAAAGCTCACCGGAAGCAGCAGCTCGGTTGCAATGCTTCCGTTTTGAATACGGTCCGGAAGGTAATAGTCATTGACACAAAAAACGGAGTCCAGCCCCAGCGACAGAATAAAGTTTGTGGCAACCATGGTGATGGTAATACCGTCAATTTCAGTCCGACCGCCATAGAGGGCACGATATATCTCCAAAAAGATAAAAATGCGGAGAATTGTATTTAAAATCCCCATGAAATGGTTAAAACGGTAAGCACTCCGGCCAAGAAAACTTTTTTTGGCAAAGGCAAAGTAAGGCCAAAGTTTTTTCATTCCGCCACCTCCCCGCTGTATATCTTTCGGATAAGTCCTTCAATTTCAGGCTCCGAAACCGTGAGATCCCGGATTGCATAATCGGTTAACAGTGAACTCATCAGGGAGTCAATGGGTACTTCCCTGCTCTCAAACAAAAACCGCTTTTTTCGACCTCCCGGGGCGTCAAGTTCCTTAATCTCCACATGCTCAATGGGCGCTACCGTACAGTCTCCGGCAAACTCTACGTCCACCTGCCTTGTGGTTCCATAAGCGCTGCGGATACCGGAGAGTAAGCCATCGTACACTTTCGACCCCTTATCGATAATGATCAGCCGCTTACAGGTTTTCTCAATATCCTGCATATCATGTGTCGTGAAAAGCATGGTAACCCCGTCTTTGGCGTTAAGTTCACAGATAAAGTTCCGGATCGTTTCCTTTCCGACAACATCCACTCCTATGGTGGGTTCGTCGAAAAAGACAATCTGGGGAGAATGTAAGAGCGCCGCGACGATGTCGGCGCGCATCCGCTGTCCCAGGGAAAGCTGACGGACCGGCTGGTTGATGAAACCGGACATATCCAGCATTTCCGTAAAGCGCTTCAGGTTTCTCTGATAGACCTCATCCGGCACACGGTAAATCGCCTTTAACAGTTCAAAGCTGTCGATGACAGGCAGATCCCATTGAAGCTGGGACTTCTGACCGAATACAACGCCGATGCTCCCCACATACTCCTTGCGCTGTCTGTACGGGATATATCCGTTTACCCGAACGCTTCCGGTGTCCGGATACAGAATGCCTGACAGCATTTTTATGGTAGTGGATTTTCCCGCGCCGTTTGGCCCTATAAATCCCACCATTTCACCCTGCTCGATGGAAAAACTGATGTTGTTTACAGCCTGCTTTTTTTCATATTTCGGAACAATCAGATTCGCCAGCATACCCGGAATACCTGCAGCGCGTTTGCTTACCCGAAACGTCTTGCTCACTTCATTTACTTCAATAAAACTCATGATTTTCCCCTTTCTCTATTTTGTTGATCGCATCCGAAAGTCCGGACTTTTTCGTAGTGACTGCCGTGATCGTGGTCTGTGCTAAGACATGTCGAAGCAGTTCTGCGGAGGTGACATAATTAGAATTGTATGTCAGCTTCAGTTTATTTTGATGCAGAGAATAATGTTTTAACGGCAGGTCTTCCAAATCCGGCAGCTTCCCCGAAAAGCCTATTTCCATCACTTCATCAGGTGCAAAGTGCTTTAATAACAACTCTTTGTCTCCGTAATAACACAGACTGCCGTGATCTAAAAGGACAATTCTCTCACAAAGGGCTGAAATTTCCTCCATGTTGTGGGAGCTTATGACAAGAGTCGTTCCCTCTGCCTGCCGCTCCGTCAGGAGTTCCCGCAGGCTGACCCTGGCCGTCTGGTCCAGTCCCTCGGTTGGTTCGTCCAACAGGAGAAGCTTCGGGCGGGCCAAAAGAAGGGCGCCCAGCTCCGCACGTCGTCTCTGCCCAAGGGAAAGCTGTTTCACCGGTTCCTTCTCAAAAGAACGAAAGCCAAGCCGGTCCGCAAGTGCAGAATATTCTTTGTCAAAGAGATCGTCCCCCAAACCATAGATTATTTTGATATCCTGAAAATTGCTTTCCACCGTATCCGTATCCCTAAAAAGCGGAATGTCGGCAAAGAAAGCGCCTGTCATGGTTCCCAATTTCCGCCTGTTTTTCTCGGGAATAAGCCGCATGGTATGAACACATCCTGCTGCCGGCCGCAGCAAGCCGCATGCCAGCTTTAAAAAGGTGGTTTTTCCGGCACCGGAGGAACCGATAAGGCCCAGTGAGGTTCCCTGGGGAATATGGATGTTTACATCCGATAATATGAACTTACAAACATGCTCGAAAAAAATCATAGCCCTTTCCTCCCCTGTAAAATACCCCCTGCATTCGGTAAATGCAAGGGGTTGGGATATACGGTATCTATTGCGGGATAAACACACTGGAACAGAAATAGCCGTCTTTCTCATAAAAGTCACAGATGCCGTCATAGGCGGCGACAATCTCTTTTATCTGCGAAATACCGATTCCGTGCTGTTCCTTATCTTTTTTTGTTGAGTGCAGATCGGGATTTTCCTCTAAAACCGATTTCCCGATCTTGTTCTTAATACTGACTGCATCATATCCTCGTTCCTGAAATATGTGAAGAGACAGTTCTCCGGCCGGTTCTTTTTTGCTTGCTTCAATGGAATTGTCCAGAAGATTGGTCAGCAATGCGGAAAAGTCGATGCTGCGCATTCCGGCAAAGGAAAGCGTTTCTATTTCCGCCCTGACAGAAATTCCGTAACTCCTGGCAAGCTCCAGTTTTTCATTCAGAATGTGGTTTAGCAGGGAGTTTCCGGTTTCAATATAGCTGTGCATCAAATTAAGTTTGTCCATTATCTCTGAGGTATATGCTTTCGCAGCCTCATAATCCCGGCTGTTCAGATAAGACGCAAGCACCATGAGATGATTTTTCATGTCATGCTTTAACTGGCGCACACTTTGATGCAGTGAACGGATGTCACTTTCCTGTTTTCTGGCATATGACACTTCTTCACTTTGCGCGGAAAGCCGATACTCTAATTCAGTCTTCTCCGCCAGGAGTTTCAGATATTTTTCCTCCTGCGCCGCCAGTTCTTTCTGTAATTTATGATAATGTTTCATGTTCTCATATACCTCAAAAACTGTTCTCTTGCCGTTTTTGTATAGCTTTTGCCAACGGGAAGCATGGTACCGTTCGTAAGCTGCGCTTTCTCAGAGCCCCATAGCCTGACCGCAGCCTGGTTGATCAGGAAGCCCTTGTGGATACGGATAAAGCCGCATTCCGTCAATGTGTTTTCCACAGATGTGATCGTGCTTCGGAAACGATATTGTCCTGTTTTTGAAAACAGCTTCAGGTAATTGCCTTCTGCTTCAAAGTACAAAATATCCGACAGAAACAGGCATACCCTGTTTCCTTCCGCCCGAAAGCAAAAATGCCTTTCCCGGTGTTCCAGTTCCTGTAAACAATCCGTCAGAGCAGCCTCAATCTCTACGTCAAAACGGCTTTTTCGCAGGAATGCAAAAGGATGGTACTGAAAACTGTCATAGACCAGTTCATCATGGCATGTCACAAACAAAAGAAGAGGCCGCATCTGTTCCTGTGCAAGATGCCTGGCTATTTCCAGGCCGGTAATATCCGGCATATCAATGTCAAGCAGCAGGATATCGCAGGGCTCTGTTTCCAGACTGCGAAGGAGGTCCGGACCGGAGGAAAAAGTCCGAACACAAAAGTCCGGCAGACACTCCGAAACCTTTTTTGCAATATTCGAAAGCATCTGCGGTTCATCATCACATATAAGAATCTGCATACATCTCCTCCCCCTCCGCCTTAAACCGAAAATATTTGCTTTATTCCGGAGAAGGAAAATCTTTCACTGCCTCCGAAACATCGGTTCCCTCTCCAATCTTTGCCAGCAGCTGCCACCATGCGGTACGGGCCTTAGCCCATTCGGGGGTAATCTGATAATAGTCACCCATGTATGGCGTAAAAATACTGTACTCTGTCATAAGCATATCATTTTCATATATATTGTCCATATCCCGCACAGGCCAATAGGAAGCTGCCCTTACTGCTCTTGTGTACGGAACATCATTTTCTGTCATATGGCGGATAAAGGTTTTTGCCGCCGTAATCTGTTCTTCATCGCCATTGTCAAAAATACCAAACCCCCAGATACCACCCTGAAGCTTCGGTGTGCCTTCGTCGGTGGGAAAAGCCATGGGAAAAACTTCAAAATCCAGATCAGGACTGTTGATGGTCTGCTGCACTTCCATGGACACATTCCAGCAGAAACACATGGCGGATTCTTTTTTGCAGAACCGATCGATGGCCTCTGCAGAGGAAAGAGATGGTTCAAAGGCGATACCCTCCAGATTGTAAAGAAGCTGCAGGGCTTTCCTGTTTTTCTCACTGTCAACTGTATAAGATGTGTGTGTGGCATCGGTAAAAGTACCGCCGTACAAATTATTCACCAGGGCGCGCGTTCCCTGGTCACCGCTTTGATTTTTACAGTACAGGATACCCACATTTCCGTTCTGCCCCCGGGCAGTTTGATAAGCATTCAAAGCCTGAACCGCTTTGACAAAATCATCCGTCGTCCATGTGTGTGTTTCTTCATCAATGTATTGAAGGGCATCGGCCTCCCGAAACATATCGTAATTAATTGCCATACAGTGTGCAGACATGCAGATTGGAAATACATAATACTCTCCGTTTCTGTGCTGACATGCCCCTCTTATATTATCATATATTTCACCTGCCGTATCGGTTTTCCAGAGATCGGACAGATCAGCCATCCAGCCTTTTTCACCCCAGTTTGCCACAAGACGCTCCGGTCCTTCCAGAACCAGATTCGGCATACATCCGTCTGAAACTGCCTGATTGATCTTTTCATCTCCGTTATCATAATTTAAATATTCTACAGAAACATGGATTTCAGGATGTGCCTTATGAAAATCGGTCAGCAAACTTGCTACCGCTGTAGGATTTCCCCAGTTGCCTACCGGAAAAGTCCATAAGATCAATTCCGTAACTTCTCCGCCGCTGTTATGCTCCAATTCGATATTCGGGGTTTTGCCACCGCAGGAGGACAAAAAAACAGAAGACAGGAGAACGCTTATCAAAGTATATATTTTTTTCATAGCAAAAGTCCCCTTTCCGTTAATCTTGACCTAGTGAAGATACTGTCCCAACAGGGAAAGCATTTTTTGCGGTTCCAGGGGCTTTGGCGTGTGTGCATTCATACCGCTGTCAAGACATTTTTGAATATCATCTGCAAATGCATCTGCACTGACTGCAATAATGGGAATAGTCTGTGCATCTTCCCGCTCCAGTTTTCGTATTGCAGCCGCCGCTTCAAAACCCGTCATAACAGGCATTCGCAGATCCATTAATATGGCGTCATACCAGCCCAAAGCAGACCTGTCAAACATCTCCACACAAATCTGCCCGTTTTCCGCCCACTCCACCTCTGAGCCGAATTCGCACAGCATTGCATTTGCAATTTCCCAGTTCAATTCGTTATCTTCTGCTATAAGTATACGTCTGCCCCTTAATCCAATGTCAGCTTCCTCTTCTTTCTGTTCCTGCTGCGGTGCCTCCTCCGTCAACCGGCGCAGACCATAATAAAGACCTGAGCGAAACAGCGGCTTTGAAATAAAACCGCCGATGCTGGCTTTTTCTGTTTTTATCTCCAGGTCATCCCACTC
Source organism: Acetatifactor sp. (assembly GCA_029050705.1). Lineage (GTDB taxonomy): Bacteria > Bacillota > Clostridia > Lachnospirales > Lachnospiraceae > Acetatifactor. The sequence goes on along the minus strand of JAIDME010000269.1, from coordinate 5,253 downwards.
GCCATCAGTGATAATTACGATGGGCAAAGTGTGTCCGAGACGATTGGACAACTCTTCTGCAGCCTTGATCCAATCCTGACCCTGTATATCCCAATCTAAGAGAACCATGTGATAATTCTCATTTTTGCTGCGGCACTCCTCTATCATCCGGAAAGCCTGCTGCATATCTGCCGCCGCATCCGCCTTAAGCCCGATGGATTCCAGTGCGGAAACAGCGAGATTTCCTGCTGTCTCATCATCATCGATAACCAGAATATTCTGCTTCGGCAGCTGTAATATCTTCTCCTGCTGCGATGCTTTTTCCATATCCAAAGCAATATGAAAATGACTTCCTTTCCCCTGCTCACTTTCTACAGTGATGGTACCGCCCATCGCATCCACAATATGCTTGGTAATCGTCAGACCCATTCCTGCTCCGGCTGTTTTATCCACGCGGGCGTTATCTTCCCTGGCAAAAGCATCAAATATCTTTTCCTGAAATTCTCTGGACATGCCTATGCCGTTATCCCTGATGTGCAAATGGGAAAGGATATATTCATTTCCCCTGGAAGAAGGCTCCTCATACAGGTCAACCTCAATGTTGCCGCCCTCCGGAGTGAACTTAACTGCATTTCCGAGAATATTCAAAAGGATCTGGCTCAAGCGGATTCTGTCCGAGCACACATTTTCATGATAGATATCATGTAAATAAATATTGAAATGCTGCTTTTTCTCCTGAACCAGCGGCTGAATGACTGTTTCAATGTTCTGCATAATATCACGGATACAGAGCGGCTCCATATTTAATGTAAGCTTCCCGGTCTCAATTTTGGACATATCCAGCATATCGTTGATCAATCCCAAAAGATGCCGGCTGGATACATGTATCTTTCTCAGGCAGGAACGCACCCTGGCCGGATTATCCAGACTGCTTATGGCAACCGATGTCATTCCCATAATACCGTTCATTGGAGTACGGATATCATGGCTCATGTTGGAGAGAAATTCGCTTTTTACCCTGTTAGAGCGCTCTGCCAGCATCATTGCCTGTTCGGCAGTTCTTCTGGCTTCCTCCAATGCCTGCATATGTATCTTATTCAGACGGTAATATCCGCAAAAGACGAAAAGCAATGCACAGATAATCAGACTGCCTCCGCCAACGGAAACATAGGCCCATTTTTTCTGAAGGACATTTATCGTTTCATTTAATGTATTATGAGAAATTTTTAAAAGCAGGTACCACTCCGAATTCGGAAGACCGGTGCAATAGACATTCCATAATTCGCCCGATATCAGAACTTCGCTGGTATAATCCCTGCCGGCCTCCAGCGCATCTCGAAGTTCTTCTGCATACCGGGCCGGTTCTTTTCCATTGTGGGTTTCATAAAGTCTTTCAATCCGCTCAAAGTAATTTTTTTCTTCTACGGCATGGTTATTCAAAACATAGCTGCCATCCTTGCGAATGATTGAATATTCCATGATACTGCCTTGAATATTGGTTTCCAATCTGTCACTGAGGTACTGGCTGGGCATTCCGGCAACCAGAGCAATGCTCATATTTCCGTCACCCACGGGATAAACAGCCGGTACACCCATTAAAACAACCGGGGTTCCTGCTGCATCCTTTCCTGCACAAACATTATATCTTCCTCCCTGAACAGAGCGGTGCAGATCCTCCGGAACATCCGCCGCCACCTGAGAGCCGTAAAGCATATGAAAATTTCCGTCCTCCGTATAAAGCGCCAGATATTCAAAACCTACAGAGCGTGCATTATAATTCAGCGCTACCCGCATGGCGCTCTCTCCCGTAACACGTCCGGGCGGGACGGAATCTACAAGCGATTCCACCTGAGACAGACGAAGTTCAATGGTCGTTCCGAAATGAGAGGATACCTGCTCGCTGATTCCCGACATGTAAAAGATACCAAGCTCCCGAATGGCATCTTCTCCCATAAGATTTACGCAGATGGCCTGGATGATAAATATAAATATACAGAAAAACGATACCAGAACAAGACTTACATTCAGAAAACGAGTTGTTCTTTTTTCCATGAATCCTATCTCCCAAAAGTAATCTTTAAATCGTCTGCCGATATTCCGACTCATTCAGACAATTTAACATATGCTTATTATAGTACATCGCAAATTTACTTTCAAGGAATCTCTATAAAGCGTTTTTATATCATCGTCACCTGTTTTCCAAAATCATATTCATGGGGTGACTTCTCATCTGTCTTGTGCCCAACCGCCAGGGCTATCTGAAAGGAATAACCTTCGGGTATTTGAAGTGCCTGTGAAAAATACTCTTTTTTCTCCCCGTGCAGAGCATCATACACACAGCCGATGATCAGCGTTCCGAGCCCAAGGCTTTCTGCCGCCAGAACCATATTCTGGACTGCAATGCCGGCATCCACCCTGCTCCACTTAAATTCATCCTCTGCGCTCAAAAAGATAAGTGTCGGTGCTCCATAATAAAAATTGTTCGGCTGCTTTTCCTGTCCCCGCAGACGTCTCTTTTCATCATCCAGCTCATCCAATATCGGATTGTCTCCACCTACTACCGAAAAACGTATCTCCTGCCGGTTCATTCCGGTCGGTGCCTGCAGTCCGGCCTCCAAAATGCTGTCCAATTCTTCTTTTGTCAGTTTTTCAGCGCTGTACGCTCTGGCTGAACTTCTCTGTTTCATGGTTTCCAATACCTGATTTGACATTTTCCCGTCTCCTTTTCCATTTATCTTTAAAAAATTTCCTGATGCCCCATCATTGCCGGTCTGTTTCTTTATCGGCTTTTCCACTACAATATTATCCTATACCTAATGTACAACTCATCTCGTGCCATTCTTCACCACCCCAGGTGGAATTGGCAATTCCCCGGTCTATAAAACCAAACTTCTCATACATCTTTACTTTGGATTTCAGGCAGGTAAGGAAAATCATGCACCTGCCCTTTTCCCGTTCTCTTCGCATATATTGAAATACAAGCTCTCTGCCAAGACCTCGTTTGCGATATTCAGGCAATACATCTAATCCCAGCAGCATGACATTCTTTCCGTTCGGCTCATACAAACCGGCATCTGTAAAGAACTCATCCCTAAAAGTATATTCGTCTGTAGCAAGCCCGTTTAAAAAACCTGCTATTTTACCGTTTTCTTTATCCACTGCCACCAAAAACAATTCAGGCGCTTTTGCAATTCTTTCCCGCATATTCTGTTCCGAGCATGCCTCATTTGGAGGAAAACAAATCTGTTCTATAGCTGCTGCCTGTTCTGCTTCATCCTGCCTTATATTTCTGAATTCAAAGTTTTCTAAAATTTCTTTGTCCGCGATGTTATACTCGTCAAGCAATTTCCTCGCCGCTTCTTTTCCTTCTTCAGATAAATATACACATTTACTCCTCTTTGGTTGAAATAGCAGTTCCTTATTTTCCAATGCATCTAATGCATCAAAATCATAACCCTTCCAGCTGTTTTCCAAATACCTGCAATTCTCATTATTATCCTGAAATCTGGTAAGATATATGAGCATTAAAGATAATTCTTCTATTGCCTGCTCTCTTGATTTTTTATTCATAGTTATATGCCTCCTTTACATACTTTGGTATTAGCAAAAGCAAAATAGGACTCATGCACAGCACTACTCTGTACATGTCCATAAAGCTATTATCTGCTTTCATCGAACTTTTAAGAAAATCAATTTTCTGCTTACATTATCACATTTTTATGCACAAACCACAATAGCGAAATAATCAACCTTCAAAATTTACTTCTCCAATGATAAATAATTCATTTCCAAATTTTGTGCATAAAAAAAGCAGAGATTTTCTCAAATATCTGCTTTTATAATATTGCTATAAATCACTGCATTTCTGAAGCTTCACTAATTGAAGTTTGTATTTACCTGAGCAGCGAAAATTTTGCTGCATAATTCTGTATATTCATCATAAGAAATTTCAGTCTCATTCAATATATATTTCAATCCGGCCTCTGCATTATTTGGATCAGCAAGCTCCTCGCCGAAATTCATTTCTGCAGCTAAGTTATCAGCCCCTTCAAATTTTTTCATATGGTAAAATTCAAATCCTGCACTCGACCTGTTGCTATACATAATCCATACGGCTCCATTATAATAGGTATAAGAAAGAATGAGAGCAGTGCCGTCTGCCGCAGCAAATTCATATACCTTATTATCACGCGCATCAAGGTATATTCCACCATAAGGACCACTGATAATTAGTTCGTTTTCTCCATCATTGTCAAGATCGACTTCCTCGCCAATAGAATATGCGTCCCCTTCTTCAGAATTCATATTTAAATCGGTAATATAAAACGTCGATATCGGATCTGTGGAGTCAACTGCGTTTATTGAGCCATTGATAAATAAATCTAACAGTTCATCCGCTGTTGCTTCTAAACCTGTATTTTCAGCGTCCTGCATATTGGTATCCTGCGTTTTCTCTCCTGTGGAAGAGGGGTTCTCGGTTCCTGCATCCTGTACTTCCTCCTCCGCTAAAGAAGTATTAACGTCCTTCAAATCCTGCGTCTCATCCTCTGCCAGAGAGAAGTTCTCTGTTTCTGTTTCCGTTTCCTCTTCTGCAAAAGAGAAACCTTCTGTCTCGTCATAGGCGGAACATGCCGTCATGGACAGAATAGCAGCTACTGCCACGCCACATGTGCAGAACTTCCGATTCTTTTTCATCTTTTTCTATCCTCCCTGTAATATCATCAACTCTTTACTTATATCACAGTAAGAAAGATAATAAAATGCCGCCGACATAAACAACATGATTTTTGCACAAACGACACAAATCAATTATCAAACCACATTCTCCATTTAAAGAACGCTTTCCTAAACTCCTTATTATGAACCCTCCCGATTACTACCTTTAACCCATTACAAAGTGTAACCTCATGACTGTTTGTCTTTTCAATATCATCCAAATGCTTTTTGTCAGTGTATCTGAAAGCATTCACTCTATAACCCAGTCTGACCAGCTCCGTATGTGAAATTAAAAAACATATTTTACATTGGTTTCCGGAATTCGTCAGTCTTTCAGCTATCCCAAAACCATCTTCACCTTCTGCGAGTTTAAAATATTATTTTAATTTATTCATCAATATCTGGATTGTCGGATGTCTTATGAAACAAATAGGTTGTTACTGTAGAGTTCTCAAAATAACCAATCTGTTCAAACCGGACGACCGCAAGGTCATTGTCAAGAGTTATGCTGCCGCTTACACCGCCGCGTTGATCGGATGTGAAAGACATTTTTTCTTC
>JAIDME010000268.1 GCA_029050705.1 Acetatifactor sp. | reverse complement strand
GATAGGAGACAGTACCCACAAACATCAGCTGAGGTGAATTTGTGATACTTCCGTCACAGCCTCTGGAATGGCTCGTCACCACCTGGGTGGCAAAGGCATTGTTCCCGATCGTCGTAATGTTTTCCGCCGCCGTGAAGATGACATGTTTCAGGTTGTGGCAGCCCTTAAAGGCATTGTTGTTGATCCTGAGTACCGAAGCAGGAATCGTAATCTTCTCCAGAGAACAGTTTCCGGAAAAACTGCCTTCATTCAGGGCGGATATGCCGTAAGGTCCGATCTTCTCCGGAATCTCCACGTTCTTTACCTCTCCCTGCATTATCAGGAAATTGGATAAGTTACCCTCTCCGTTCGCCCCGGGTATGATCTGGTAGCGCACCTTTGACTGAATCTGTCCGGTGGGAGTTTCCTCTATGACTACCAGTTCAAACAGATCCTGATCCGAATACTTAAAAGCAATGCCGTTGTCTGAGGCAAAGTCGTGCGTTCTGGAATTGTTAGCCGCCTCAAAGTAAAACTCTTCCGCCATCTGCTCCTTAAATTTCTTGATCGTATCCGTACTGTCATGAGGCACAAAGGAAGCCTGATTATCCATTACCAGAATATGCTTCAGCGTGCAGTTTTCAAAATTGTCCAGATGCACCGGCGTAGTCATGGTCTGTGGAAATTTAAGCTCCGTCAGACTGGTACAATCCTTGAACACGGAACATCCCAGCTGATTCAGTGTGGTGACCGGCTGAACCCATTTCTGCGTCTCCTCATTAAAAACCGGATCCTGTGTCTCTCCCGTCAGATCAATGCTTGCCAGATTGGTACAGCCCTCAAAAGCGTGGTCATAAATCTGGGTCACACCTACAGGCAGCGTAAAGGTCTGCAGCCCCGAATATGCAAAGGCCTCATCGGAAATATAGGACAGGTTGGAACCAAAGTCAAATCCAACGCCGTACATGTTGGTGCAGAGTTTAAAGGCAGATTTCCCTACCTCCTGCAGGCCGTTTCCGAATTTCACATAACTCAGCAGCGCACAGTTATAAAAGGCATAGTTGCCGATGCCTATCAAATCCTTTCCAACCGTCAGTCTCTGAATGTTGCTCTGGTATGCAAAGATACCATTTTCAGGTTTAGTGTTCGCCGTCGCCTCCGCAACCTTATACTCCTGCACTACCGTACTGCCATTGGTTGAAGAGGCACCACTGTCCGTATACGGTACCAGATACTGATTTCCTATGTAAGCCACCGTCTGCTGACGAATCCACTGATGCTCCTGTTCTTTGGTCTGAATATAGACATATCCGTCGCTTCCCAGAAAAGCTCCTGAGGAAGTCAATATACTCGTGTTTGTCGTGTCAGCCTTTATCAGGGCATCGGCACTTGAAGCCGGATGCGCATTCTCATAATCCTGCTGTGTTCCGCTGTAACGATAATAATAATAGGTCTCCATACTCCCTTTTCTGTCCCAGTTGGCATCCTCCTTGACACAGGGGCTGAAAGAAGGTATGGTATAGCTGTCTATTACCGTAGTACTACTGATTACTTTACCATCGTCATCTTTATCCTCCACAACGTGGCTCTTGTCAACCTTCCGCTCCACGGACATATAATACAGGGGCTCTCTGCTCTGGCTCACTGCCACATAGCCGCCGTTGCTGCTGTCATTTGACTGGTACTTGCCGTAGGCATCCACCGTTCCGTCGATCACCAGTTCATTGTTGTCCAGCGTCTTGCCCGTATATCCCAGAATAACGGCAACACGGTTGGCCGAGGTACTGGATTCCCTCACCCACGCGAAGTTAAAGATGCCGTCCGCATCGGTATAGATATTTTTCTCGTCTACAGACACCAGCGGGATTTTTGTCTTCTCCTCTGCCCACTTCAGCGAACTATTGTAAACTGTATCCACCATCGGCATCACGCCGCCGTTCACCTCCGCCGCCTGAAGTCCCTCTGTGGGAATTGCCGCCACCACCAGCGCTGAAACCAAAAACAAAGCCCCCAGCGTCCTGCGAACCGACCTTTTTAATCTTCTGGATTTTTTCTTCTTTACAACGTCAGCCATTGCCACTACTCCTTTATCTTCTTTGCCACTACTACGAACCGTCCGTTCTTCTCCTGATAATCACAGGTAGAAAGCGTCAGCAGCTGGTCGCCGTACTCCGCCGTCACTCCTGTGTCATAGAGAGACATGGATGCCATTTCTTCCATGTAAGAATCAAATTCCTGCTGACTGTTCGCATCTATGAACTGGTAATACTTAAAAACTATCTCACTTTCATTATACACCCTGGAACGGAAAACGTACATCACTTCATAGGTTCCTTTTTCATAAATAGTATCAAACCAAATGTACGGGTGCTCCTCACAATATTCCTGATCCTCATATAAATCCAGCTTTCCGAACATCTTACCGCTCTTCATGTGATGTCCGTAGACAATATAATTTGTGCTGGGCTTTACTACATCACAGCCCGTATCCATGAAGATCGTACCGTTTTTGTCATACTCCTGATTCATGTTATGAGTAAGATAATATTCATTGTCAGAAGTCTGCATGACAGGAAAACCCGATTCTCCGCCTATAGTTTTATCGTCAAAAGTCAGCCATCCGATTAGCTTTTTATATTTAATTAATAAATTTTTATATTCATCCAAAACCTCTTTCGGCTCAGGTGTCTCATCCAGCGTATAAAGCGGGCCGCTTGGCTGAGCCGGTATCACCTGCTCTACAATAGGTGTACTTCCCTTCAGCTCGCTGAGTTTATCATAATTACTGGCCGTCCTGTAATTGAACCAGGAATATACGCCAAAATATCCCAGACACCCCGCCGCTGCCACACTGCACAGCAAAATTGTCAGCTTTCTGCGCTTTTCCCGCCGCTTCAGCTCTTCCTGTACAAAGGCATCCATTTCCGGAGACCCCTGCTTCGTTCCGGTACTTGCCCTGCTTCCCGCTTTCTTTTTGCCGTCCGCCGCAGCGCCGAATGTCTTTTTCCCCTGCATTCCGATGCTTTTCGGCTTTTTCCCGCGCTTTTGCTTTCCGGGCGGACTGTCTGTCCGCCGCAGCGCCTCCTCCACTTCCTCTTTAAAGTCCTCTCCGAGTATGGTAAGAAACGGGTATTTAGCCTCCTGCAGATCTTTATTCAGCTTTTCCAGAGCCGCGCGGTCCGCCATATCAATTCTGCTTCGCAGCGCATCTATGATTTTTTTATCGCGCAGCGCCCGGGCATAGTCGCTGCCGGTGCGGAACTGCCTGCCTTCTACCGTATAATCCTTTTCTGTCATAGCAATCCTTGAAGAGACTGCCGCGCCAAAAACGCGCAGCCGGTTTGTTTGTCATTTCCCTTCTCTCTATTTTACTACATATAGAAATTAATGCAAGACAGTTTTTCTGGAAACATTGACATGCCGGGGTGCATACAATAAACCATAAAAAAAATTTGGAGGCAATATCAATGAGCGATTTAACTGCTACCAACTGCGGATGCAATGACTCCTGCGGATGCGCGAGCGCACAGAATAACAACGGATTTGGCGGATGTACCTGGATCATCC
>JAIDME010000267.1 GCA_029050705.1 Acetatifactor sp. | reverse complement strand
CTTTACAGTGCTCCCTCCATCGCCGTCTGGGTTCCTTTTAACGAGGGTTGGGGCCAGTTCGACGCCGCAAGAATTGCCAGACTTGTAAAAGAAAAAGACCCCACCCGTCCGGTGGATCATGCCAGCGGCTGGTTCGACCAGAGAGGCGGAGACTTTAAAAGCATTCACAATTATTTCAGGAAATTAAAAGTTAAGCATGACAAAAAGCGGGCCTTCGTCATCAGTGAGTATGGCGGTTACGCCTGTCATATCGATGGACATTCCTCTGTGGAACAGGTCTTCGGTTACCGTCAGTATGCCACCCCGGAAGAGCTGAACACCGCCTACAGACAGCTTCTGGAACAGCAGCTCATGCCCCTGCTGAAAAAGGGCCTCAGCGGAGCCGTGTACACTCAGCTCTCCGATGTGGAAGAGGAGGTAAACGGACTGGTGACTTATGACAGGAAGATAGTTAAAATTACGCCTTCCCCATCAGCCTGTGATTCAGAACCTTCTTCACATGAAAATATGCCGGAATGAGGAATATGTCGGCAAAAATCCAGGCGGCAGGGCTGCCGAAGCAGACTCCCGTAAAACCGAACAACGGCACCAGAGCAAAGCCCGCCATTGTCCTGGCCGCCATCTCAAATACCCCTGCCAGAATGGCGAATGTCGGAAAACCCATACCCTGTATCAGGAACCGGACAATGTTCACCAGCGCAAGAGGGAAGTAAAAGGCCGTGGCGCAGATCAAAAAAAACCGGACGTTATCGATGATCACGGCTTCTGATACGTCCAGGAAAAGAGTTGCCAGCGGCCGTCCCAGGAAAATTGCCACCAGCAGGGCAATCACAGAATACCCCGCTCCCAGCCGGACACAGGATTTTAATCCTGCACCAATGCGCTCCAGTTTTCCGGCTCCCACATTCTGTCCGCCGTAGGTGGCCATGGTGGAGCCAAAGGCATCAAAAGGACAGGCAAGAAAACTGTTGATACGCCCTGCTGCCGTCACCGCCGCAACTGCGTCGGAACCCAAAGTGTTTGTGGCACTTTGCAGAATCACGCTGCCAATGGCGGTGATGGAATACTGCAGCCCCATAGGTACCCCCATACTGCAGAGCGTTCCCATCAGATGTTTATTAGGTGCCCATTCTTCTTTCTGTATCTTGAGAATCTCAAACTTCTTCATGATAAACAGCAGACAGCACAAGCCTGAAATTCCCTGAGAGATCACCGTAGCCCAGGCCGCCCCCTGAACATCCCATTGAAGATTTATAATAAAGAACAGATCCAGCCCTATATTAATAAAGGATGACATCAGCAGAAAGATGACTGGTGTCCTGCTGTCTCCCATTGCCCGGATGATACCGGAGGTCATATTGTACAGAAAGGTCACTGGAATCCCCAGGAAAATCACCCAGATGTAGGAATAGGAAGCATCTATGATATTTCCCGGCGTACGCATGGCTATCAGAATATAACGGCAGGCAATGGTGGTCAGCAATGTCATAAACAGTGCAAACCCAATGGAAAGCCAGACACAGTTTGCCACCACTCTCCGCATGCCGGCATGATCACCTGCACCGAACTTATGAGATACAGGAATGGCAAAACCGCTGCACACACCCATGCAAAAACCGATAATCAGAAAGTTCACGGAGCCGGTGGCTCCCACCGCCGCCAGATTTTCCGTCCCAAGAAACCTCCCCACAATAATCGTATCCACCAGATTATAAAACTGCTGAAACAAAAATCCAAAGAAAAGCGGTATGGAAAACCCAAGGATCAATTTCATGGGAGAACCCTTTGTCATATCCTTTGTCATTGCCTTATCTTACCCTCCAATTTCCTGCCACTGCCAATTAAGGTCAATATCCGCTCAAAGTACTCCTGCGTCATCACCGACTAAAGAGTATAGCCACATTCTCCCCGCAGTGCAATGTACATTTTCGCTAAAGAAAAAGCTTTTTACGGCCGGATGACTGTCTACAACCAACAAGAAAAAAGCCTTATCCGACGGATTCCGGATATGTTCCGCAAGTCCTCATACCGCAGAAAAACCCCGCCGGGCATGATGCCTGACGGGGTCTCAGATTTTATAGTCTTATCAGCAGAACGGATTCTCCGTAGGATAAGGAAGGGACTTGGGCTGATTGTAGTTCAGATCCTCAACCGGCACTCCTATGTACT
>JAIDME010000266.1 GCA_029050705.1 Acetatifactor sp. | reverse complement strand
TCGCACTCCTTTCACGGTAAGCTCCATTTTAAAGGAGCCCTGGAAAATCTCTGTCTTTAAAAAGCCGCTTCCCCGTACCCGCCCTCCGTTCTCGCAATAGTCCAGATATTTAATTTTCCTGTCATAGCGCATAAAATTACCCCCTGAACATTATTTTCGCCAATGAAAGCACATCTCTCTGCTTAAACATGGAGACTGAGCTTTCATTGTAATATATTCAAGGGGTTGTCTGCCTAGTACTCACTATTGTTCAAATACTTCATATAGCTCACGACCATCAGTGCAATCTTAAAGGTCAGCGCATCGTCAAAGTTTCTCAGGTCAAGACCCGTGCTCTTTTGCAGCTTCTCTATCCTGTACACCAGTGTATTTCTGTGGACAAACAGCTGCCTTGAGGTCTCAGAGACATTCAGATTATTCTCAAAGAACTTATTGATGGTATTCAAGGTCTCCTCGTCCAAATCGTTTGGCACGTTGTCGCCGAATATTTCTTCAATAAAAATTTTACACAGGTTGATCGGCAATTGGTAAATCAGTCTGCCGATGCCCAGTGTGCTGTACGCCACCACATTTTTTTCGGCGTAGAAAATTTTCCCTACGTCCAGGGCAAGTTTTGCTTCCTTATATGATTTAGACACATCCTTCAGTTCAGACACCACCGTGCCAAAGGCAACCCGCACATTCATCATCGCCTCCGCATTCATCATCGCCACAATGGTATCTGCAATTCCCTCTAAATCCTCCTGGGTGCAGCCGGGTTCCAGTGCCTTGATCAAAATGACATTGCTCTCATCCACGGCAGTGATGTAATCCCCTGCCTGGTTTGAAAACATACCCTTCAGCACCTCTGTCACAATCCCGTCCTTCTCCAGTTTTGTCTCCACTAAAAATATTGCTCGCGGCAATGTGACTTCCACATGGAGCTTCTTCGCCCTGTTGTATATATCTACAAGGAGCAGGTTGTCCAGCAGCAGATTCTGAAAAAAATTGTTTCTGTCAAATCGTTCCTTATATGCAATAACAAGATTCTGAATCTGACATACCGCAATTTTTCCTACCATATACGCATCTTCACTGGTTCCCTTTGCAACCAGTATATACAGTAATTCTCCTTCATCCAAAATCTTCAGAAGATGATGAATTCCTATTACCTGACTATCCGCCGGAGAGTTTGCAAAGCCTCTGATCAAATCACCGCTCAGCTCTATCTGTTCCGTAGTGGACGCAACCATTGCCCCTGACAGATCGTATATACCCAGATCCACCTTGGTAATTGCCTTCAACTCATTAATACTGGTCTGAATCGTCTGATTCGAAATCATAACATTACCTACACCTTTCGCATTCTTCCCTAGTTTTGACATAATATTTCCATTTGATAAAAGGGGATGCTGTTACCAGCACCCCCCTGACTTACTTTAAACTAGTTGGTAATAATCTGCTCTGTTTCCTTATCAAATACATGAATCTTCTCAAGATCAAACGCAAACTTAATGCTATCACCAGGTCTTGCGGTTGTGCGGGAGTCAACCCTTGCAGTGATAGGGAACTCATCCAGATCAAAGTACAGATAAACTTCTGCACCAAGCAGCTCGTATACCTTTACGGTAGACTCAAATACGCTGGGAGAGTTTGCAATAAATGCCTCGGAATCATACACATCCTCAGGACGAATACCAAAGGTAACTACCTTTCCGTCATAGCCGCCGTCAATCAGCTTCTTGGACTTTTCAGCAGACAGAGGAATGCTGTGGCCCGCAATCTCCAGGCTTGCAGTGCTGCCGTTCACCTTAACGGTTGCATCCAGGAAGTTCATCTGAGGGGAACCCATGAATCCTGCCACGAACAGGTTGCAGGGCTTCTCATACAGATTCTGAGGAGTGTCTACCTGCTGGATAACACCGTCCTTCATAACAACGATTCTGGTACCAAGGGTCATAGCCTCAGTCTGGTCATGGGTAACGTAGATGATAGTGGTGCCCAGTCTCTGATGCAGCTTTGCAATCTCGATACGCATCTGCACACGCAGCTTAGCATCCAGGTTGGACAGAGGCTCATCCATCAGGAACACCTTAGGATTACGAACGATTGCACGACCCATGGCAACACGCTGTCTCTGACCACCGGACAGAGCCTTGGGCTTACGGTCAAGAAGGGGAGTCAGATCCAGAATCTTAGCCGCTTCTTTTACCATCTTATCTATCTGATCCTTGGGAACCTTTCTCAGTTTCAGGCCGAATGCCATATTGTCATACACGGACATATGAGGATACAGAGCGTAGTTCTGGAATACCATGGCGATGTCACGGTCCTTGGGCTCCACATCGTTTACAACTCTGTCACCAATCTTCAGCTCGCCGGAAGAAATATCCTCCAGACCCGCGATCATACGAAGGGTGGTGGACTTACCGCATCCGGAAGGTCCTACGAAAATGATGAACTCCTGGTCTGCAATCTGAAGATTAAAATTCTTAACCGCTTCAAATCCGTTAGGGTACACCTTACAAACATTTGTCAAAGATAAACTTGCCATAAAAAACTCCTTTCATTGATGAAATAACTCGTCATTTGTTTCACGGTTCACTCCCGCTCAACTTAAAAACAGTATATCGAAAAATCATATTCAAAGCCATACCACTATTTCACAAAGTTTTGATGACAGATTGTAAAATTTGCTTACAATCCCAACATTTTTTTAAGCCGCTTGTCAGTTTGCCCAAAAAATCATTATATGCATTAGTTAAAATGACAA
>JAIDME010000265.1 GCA_029050705.1 Acetatifactor sp. | reverse complement strand
CATGCCGCCCTCTAAAGGGCGGCATGATGAAATGTTCACCTTCTGCATCCTGCCGGCAGCTTGTCCGACCAAGGAAGTAAGGGTCAAATTCGACGCCCTCCTATAAAAGTAAGCGCCGCTTAGCTGCGGCGCTTACTGTAACAATCAACTGGTAAACTCTTTGACCAAGGCATGAGCGGCTCCAGCTTTGATTGCTCTATATTTCCCTGCTCATCTATAAGTGCTGCCAGTTGCTCCAGCAGATACTTGATATAATAATACACATTTAACCCATTTGCTCTGGCTGTTTCTGTAATGCTGTAAATGACTGCACTCGCCTGGGCTCCGCGGACTGTATTAATGGTCATCCAATTCTTGCGGCCTATGGTAAAATTTCTGAGCGCTCGTTCCGAAGCTGAATCATCGATCGGGACCTCTCCATCTGTCAGGAATACCTTGAGATATTCTTCCTGATTGATGCTGTACGCAAGGCCCTTGGACGTTTCGCTTTTCGGAAGGACCAGACCCTGTCTGAAAACGTCCTTTATCCACGCAAAGTATTCCTCCACCAAGGGCTTGATGGAAGCCTGACGTTCTTTTAGGCGCGCTTCAGGAGTGAGACTTTTAAGGGTTCCTTCCAGGTCATAGATGGCTCCGATACGTACCAGCGCTTTATACGCTACAGAAACTTTGACCATTTCCCCGTTCCCTTTGCCCATAGCTTTGATGGCGTTGGCAAAGTGGCGTCTGGCATGAGCAAAACAGTTGGCATTGATCAGCCCCTCCTGTTCCCTGGCAAGTTTGTGGTACTGTTCCAGACCATCCGTCATAAGAACTCCTTTGAAGTCCTTGTAGTACTCCTTCGGATGATCACTGTGTCTGGTCTTCTGGTACTCATACACAATGATCTTCGGGCACGGACTCATTTCTCCGGTGAGATGTACCCACATGTAGCTTTTGCTCCCTGCTGGCCGGTCATCATGGATCACTTCCAGCGGAGTCTCATCGCACTGGTTTACATGTGCCTGCAGCTGTATTTCTCTCATCCGCTCATATACCGGCTGGAAGAATCTTTCCGCCGCCCATACTATCCAGTTGGACATGGTCTGCTTTGATAAGCTTAATCCGTTTGCCTGAAACTCCCTGGAAACGCGGTCGAGCGGATTACTGTTCACATATTTGGAGTTAACGATCGCTGCCACCATAGATGGAGTTGCGATACTGCCGCGGTAGAGGGTATCCGGGTGGTCACCGCGCAGGAATTCATCCTGATGCAGACCATCCGTTCCCACATATACCTTGATGATGTGCTTTTCCGCAGTCCACCTGGCAGGTTCAAAACGCAGCTGCCAGCAGATCTCATCCGGCATGCTTTTATAGTTTCCTTCGCCAAACAGGGCATTCAGTTTCTCTGCCGGTACATCGTGCGGGATCTCTTCCTGCGGGAAGTCCTTAAGATCCTCTTCACGCTGTCCCTTCTTCTTTGGTCTGCGTGCCGGTTTTAAAGCCGCATTGACAACATCAGCAATGACAGGTTCCGGATTCTGTTCATCAAAGCATGCTTCAACTTCGTTGAAAAAGGAAAGCTGCCCCGCGATCTCGTCCAGTTTTTCCGTATGACGGCCGAAACGCTGCTGATCGGCAAGCCGGATCTGTTCCATGAGGTTCTCATAATCGTGTTCCAGCTTGTCAAGACGATCCTGCATCTGATAGATGACATCGTTCTTGGTCTCGTGATCCATGATATTCAGTTCATCTGCTGTAAACCTCTGACACATACAGACCGCCCTTTCTTTCTATACAAGTATAACAGAAATACCGTTAAAAGGCCACTTCCGCCAGAAAGCAGATCCGTCATTCTGCTACAGGCTCAGACTTTATAACATCCCCTTTCAGGGCTTGGAAATATAAAGTTTTCCAAGGTTCAGGTCTTCTTTATCAGGCACAGGAGGGACAGTCTGACACTCCCACAGAGGCATCGGATACCGCCTGTACAGGGATGATCTTCACACGGAAAAAAGGGGAAAATTTTCTCTGTTTTGCACAAACGTCAGTATATTTTTACGGGGGTTACATCTTTGATCTTTGGCTCCAGCGGATTTAATCCCATCATCAGGTAATGGAACTGTTCTTCCGTAAGATCCGCTGCTTCCTGCATGTTTCTTGGCCATGAAAGGCGGCCGGCTTCAAAGCGTTTGTATAGGAGAAGAAATCCTGTGCCCATCCACAGAAGTCCTTTGATCCTGTCGGAACGCTGGCCGCAGAATAAAAACAGGGTTCCTTTTTCGAATGGGTTCTGCCTGTACTTATCTCCAATGATCATTGCAAGCCCGTCGATTCCTTTGCGGAGATCTACGGTTCCACAGGCCAGCACGACCCGCCGGATCCCAGGTACATCCTCAAGCATGTGCCACCTCCTGCAGAAGCATACAAAGTAGAGCCTCTGAAATATCGTTGGATATTTCAAGAGTTATACCATTAGCACTGATAACAGCTACGGTGTTATTGGCCGTTACAGGTTTTACAGGAGCCGGTACAGGGATTGGTAATTCGGCAAATGATACTTCAGCTGGCGCTGTAACAGCAGGAAGCTGTATCTGTTCACAGGCTTCCCGGCGGAACTTGCGCAGCCAATAGTAATAAGCTTTTTCTTTCACACCGTTATCAGCAAGCCATTGTCTCACCGAAATATTGACCGGCCTTTGCTGACATGCGGTTATAATGTTGAGCCAGTTGGCCCGCCTTACATTGTGAGTTGATTGATCCATGATAGTTAGTCCTCCTCTAAAAAACTACTAGTTTTTTCGTGTCTTTTAGAGTGTCTCACAGTAAACGCACCATAGCGCGTACCCCTACTGATCATGCCGCCCTCTAAAGGGCGGCATGATGAAATGTTCACCTTCTG
>JAIDME010000264.1 GCA_029050705.1 Acetatifactor sp. | reverse complement strand
CAGCTGGCCCATCGAGGAAACGGGATTCAGTGCCAACGATTCCAGACGCATAAACAGATCATTGGAAAAAATGACTTCCGCAACAGCATTCTTTTTTTCACCTGTAACCGGAACCTCCACGATTATCTGCTTTCCGTCAATCTTTATCTCCGCCTCACCGGTTCCGGTGATGTTTCCTATGGTCTCCAGAGCAGAATCAAAAGACTGTACGCCGGTAACTACCGCATTTCCTTCCACCATAAGCCCGAAATACTGTTCACACAGATATTCGATCTCCTCGTTGTTCTCCAGATCATCCACAGTAAAAGGAATATCCTGACAGAGGTAGTCGGCAAAAAGGGATATGACGGCATTTGCTGCTTCCCCGGCACTGTCAACCCTGCTCTGCGCGTAAGCTGTCAGTCCCTCCTCGCTCCCACAGGCAGTCAGTCCGAAGATACAGGCAATCAAACAAACATAAGCCAATAGTTTCTTCTTCATCTTATTTTAATCACCTCTCTATACTGTTCCGTGCTTTTTAGCGGGACGGTCCTCGCTCTTGGTAAAGAGCATCTCAAAGGCGCCAATGACATACTTTCTGGTATCCGCAGCCTCCACGATCCTATCCACATACCCTCTCCTTGCAGCGCTTGCGGCTGAAAGCTGCAGTGCCTCATATTCGGCTGCCTTCTCGTTGATCACGTCAGCCCCCTGGCCGTCATACATAATCTTTGCCGCCAGTTTGCCCTCCATGGCACCGATCTCCGCATCCGGCCACGCAAAAGTAATGTCTGCTCCGATTGCCCTGGAGTTCATAACCGTAGCTGCTGTTCCCAGCGCCTTGCCGATAACCACGTTCACCTTGGGAACGGTTGCATTGGCAAAAGCGTATGTGAGCCTTGCCGCAGCCTTCGCAATGCCTTTTTCAGAGCACATGGTTGCCTTGTAGCCCTTTACATTGGTGAGCGTCAGGACAGGAATTTCAAATGCATCGCAGAAGTTTATAAAATCCGCTGCTTTCTCACAGCCCTGCTTCGACAGGACGGCATCCAGCTTCTCCGCCACCTTGCCTTCCTCGTCACATACCTCGCTGCGGTTTGCCACAGCGCCTACGGTCACGCCGTCCAGCTTCAGGAAGCCCACTACCATATCCTTTGCGTAATTTGCTTTTACTTCAAAGAAATTGTTGTTGTCCGCAAGCATGGACAATGCGATGGAGGTGTCTCCCACGCAGTTTGCCAGATCTCCGCATGTA
>JAIDME010000263.1 GCA_029050705.1 Acetatifactor sp. | reverse complement strand
TCGTGGGCTCGGAGATGTGTATACTAGACAGATCAGGCTGGGATGACCGGTCATTGTCGGCACTTCTGGAATTGTCACCGCCACAGGAGGCAAGAAGAATACTGCTTCCTGCAATCAAAAGGGCACATGCTGCTTTTTTCATAATAAATACATTCTCCTTAAAATCTGATTATAATAATGATAATAATGCAGAAAAGATTATAATTCAGAAGAATGCGTTTGTAAAGGTATTTTCTTTTTCGAAAAATATATTGACATTTTACGGATTCAGGACTATACTTTGTACTGTAAATGATGATTATCAGAGTAAGAGTGGCCGCAAGCCACTCTTACTTGTATGTTGGAGCGACTAAAGGCTGCAATTTTCCGGATGCCGGTGAAAGTGTGGGATTACGTGGGATTAGCTTAGCGTTTGGCGGCTGCAGTGAGATAAAAAGAGAACAGGAGGCGGGGAATGTCCAGGAGGGAAGACTATGAGGCGAGAACGGAAGGATTGCTTGCGCCTATCGCAGAGGCTAACGGTGTTTCCGTCTATGATGTTGAGTATGTAAAGGAAGGCAGCGACTATTATCTCAGGGCTTATATTGACAAGCCTGAGGGCGTAAACATTCAGGACTGCGAGAATGTGAGCAGGGCGCTGTCCGATATGCTGGACAGGGAGGATTTTATTCCTGACGCCTATATTCTGGAGGTCAGCAGTCCGGGCCTTGGCAGGGCGCTGAAAAAAGACAGGCATTTGCAGGCAAGCCTCGGCGAAGAGGTGGAGATCAAGCTCTATAAGCCGGTGGAGAAATGCAAGGAGTATGCGGGAATACTGGAGAGCTTTGACAGCGAGACACTGACTGTCCGGGAGGGGGATGCGCCCAGGACATTCAGTCGGTCAGATATAGCGCTGGTCAGGCTGGCCTTGAAACTATAAACAGGAAATATATGACATAAGCAGGCTGTACGAGCCGGAATGGAGGAAAAGGAAAAGAAATGAACAGTGAATTGATGGAGGCACTTGATATTCTGGAGAAGGAGAAGGAAATCAGCAAAGAGACGCTCTTTGAGGCAATAGAGAACTCTCTGCTCACCGCCTGCAAGAACCACTTCGGAAAGGCGGATAACGTACACGTTGAGATTGACAGGGAAACCTGCGACTTTCTGGTGTATGCTGAGAAAGAAGTTGTTGAATCCGCGGATGATGTGGAGGACGACTGCCTTCAAATATCTCTCGATGCCGCAAAGGAGATTTCCTCCAGGGCAAAGGTGGGTGATATGCTTCACGTGGAGATTAAGTCCAGGGAGTTCGGACGTATTGCCACCCAGAATGCAAAGAATGTGATTCTCCAGAAAATCCGTGAGGAAGAGAGAAGCGCTATCTACAATCAGTATTATGAGAAGGAGAAGGATGTTGTCACCGGTGTTGTCCAGCGTTATGTGGGCAGAAATATCAGCATCAACCTGGGCAAGGCGGATGCCCTGCTGAGCGAGAGCGAAATGGTGAAGGGTGAGATATTCCGCCCTACCGAGCGCATCAAGGTCTATATTCTCGAGGTGAAAAACACACCCAAGGGCCCCCGCATCAACGTGAGCCGCACTCATCCTGAGCTGGTAAAGAGATTGTTTGAATCCGAGGTCACTGAAATCAAGGACGGAACCGTTGAGATCAGGAGTATTGCCCGTGAGGCAGGCAGCCGTACCAAGATCGCGGTATGGAGCAACAACCCCAATGTGGATGCGGTAGGGGCCTGCGTGGGTATGAACGGGGCGAGAGTCAACGCTATTGTGGAAGAACTGCGCGGAGAGAAGATTGATATTGTGAACTGGGATGAAAACCCCGGTCTGCTGATTCAGAATGCGTTGTCACCCGCAAAGATCGTAGCGGTGTTTGCCGACCCGGACGAGAAGACGGCAAAGGTGGTGGTGCCTGACTATCAACTGTCTCTTGCCATCGGTAAGGAAGGTCAGAATGCAAGGCTTGCCGCAAGACTGACCGGCTACAAAATTGATATCAAGTCCGAGACCCAGGCGAAGGATGCTCCCGGATTCAGGTATGAAGATTATCTGGATGAGGAGGAGTATGAGGACGACGGTTACGAGGAGTATGAGGAACAGGGGGAGGACGGCTACGAGGAGTTTGAAGAATCCGAACCCATTCAGGAGTAGATAATATGGCAAAAAAAGTACCCTTGAGGCAGTGTGTGGGCTGCGGTGAAATGAAAGGGAAAAAGGATATGATAAGGATCCTGAAGACATCTGAAAATCAGATTTGTCTGGACACGACAGGCAAAAAGAACGGAAGAGGCGCATATATATGCAGGAGCAGGGAATGTCTGCAAAAGGCCGGAAAGAACAAGGGGCTGGAGCGCTCTTTCAAAATGAGTATTCCCAGGGAAGTGTATGATACTCTGGAGGAGGAATTTGAGAAGCTTGAGACAGAATAAGATTTTTTCACTTCTGGGAATTGCCATGAGAGGGCGGAACCTGGTCAGCGGGGAGACGCAGACTCTGGAGGCAGTCAAAAAAGGCTCCGCCGGGCTGGTGATCATAGCGGAGGATGCATCGGACAACACTGTCAAGCTGTTCACAAACAAGTGTCAGTATTACAGTATTCCGGTTTTTCGCTGGGGAACGAAGGAAGGCCTGGGGCATGCAATCGGGAAGGACCTGCGTTCATCGGTGGGCGTGTGTGATGCCGGGCTGGCAAACTCACTGATCAGTCTGCTGACAGAGCAAAAGAAAGAATGGAAAGGCACCGTTGAGGGTGGAGATGGAGGAAAGCATGGCGAAGATTAGGATACATGAGCTCGCTAAGGAATTGGATAAACAAAGTAAGGAGATACAGAGCTTTTTGCAGGGACAGGGCATCGAAGCCAAATCAGCAAGCAGTTCTGTGGAAGAGGATGTGGCGGAGTCTGTGAGAAAGGCATTCGGCAAGAGCGAAGCCAAGCCCGCGGCCTCGCCGGAGAAACCCGTGAAGGAGGATAAGACGCCTTCGAAGGCGGTTTCGAATGAAGGGGGAGCAGGGTCGAAAGAGCCGACCCAGAAGGAACCGACACAGAATAAACCGTCATCGGGGAAGCCTGCTGCGGAAGCACCTAAAAAGAAGAAAACCATTATTTTTGTGAACAATTCACAGAATTCCAAGATGCCTGGGCAGCAGCGCTACGGTCAGGGAGGAAACAATGGGAAACCTCAGGGACAGGGAGGGCAGAAGAGGCCCCAGGGTGGAAATAACGGCTATGGTGACCGCAGAAATCAAAATGCCGCGCCTGCGCATACGCCTATTAAGCCTTTAACGCCGCCTTCTCCTGCACCGAGTGTACAGATGGTACCCTCCAAGCCTCAGCCGAAGGCGAAGCCGGAAGGTGAGAAGCAGGAGGTTAAGGCAGCACCTGCAAAGCCGGCAGTCCAGACGGAGATCGTTCAGGTACAGTCCAGGGACAACAGGCCTGAAAGGAGTGAGCACCGTCAGGAAGACAGAACTGCAAGAGACAATCGCAGTCAGGAAAACCGCGGGCAGGGCAGCCGTGGGCAGGACAATCGCGGCCAGGATAATCGTTATCAGGGCAATCGTGACAACAGGGCACAGGGCGGCCCCAGAGGAGACAGGCCGGAACGCGGGCAGTTTCAGTCCAGAGGAGGAAACGGAAATGGCGGTTCCAGAGAAGACAGAGGCAGCGGATATCCGAGAACTGGCAGGCCGGGCGGCAATAGCGGTCAGAGTGGCAGCCGCGGGCCTGGCTTTGGTCAGAGCGGTAACCGCAGCTTTAACGGTGCACCGCGCGATAACAGCGGCTATAACAGAGGCAATGGCGGACAGGGAGCCGGATACAGAGACAGAAACCAGAATAAGGGATTTGGTGGAGAGACACCGGCAAAGGATTTGGAAAAGAGGCGCGATGATGAAAAGAGGCGCGCAAGTAATATTGAGAAGGATAAGAGATCCAAGAGGGATCACATCTATGAGGAAGAGGAAGCACTGAAAAACAGGCCCGGCCGCTTTATCAAGCCTGAAAAGAAGAAGGAAGAGGTCGCGGAGGAAGTGATCAAGGTCATTACTCTTCCGGAGATGATCACCATCAAGGAGCTTGCCGAGAAAATGAAGCTTCAGCCTGCGGCAATCGTAAAGAAGCTGTTCCTGGAGGGAAAGATTGTAACCGTAAACCAGGAGGTCTCCTATGAAGATGCAGAGAATATTGCTATGGAATATGACGTTCTCTGTGAGAAAGAGGTCAAGGTTGATGTCATTGAGGAGCTTCTGAAGGAGGATGAAGAGGAGGAAGGAAGTCTTGTTGAGAGACCTCCTGTGGTCTGTGTCATGGGACACGTTGATCATGGTAAAACCTCTCTGTTGGATGCAATCCGGCAGACCAATGTGACCGACAAGGAGGCCGGCGGTATTACACAGCACATCGGTGCGTATACTGTGAATATCAAGGGCAGGAAGATTACATTCCTGGATACCCCGGGACATGAGGCATTTACCGCCATGCGTATGCGCGGCGCAAATTCTACCGATATTGCAATTCTGGTTGTGGCTGCGGATGACGGCGTAATGCCGCAGACAATTGAGGCAATCAACCATGCAAAGGCGGCAGGTATCGAGATCATTGTGGCCGTAAACAAAATCGACAAGCCTTCTGCTAACATTGAGCGCGTAAAACAGGAGTTGACGGAATATGAGCTGATTGCCACCGACTGGGGCGGCAGTACGGAGTTTGTCCCTGTGTCCGCAAAGTCCGGTGAGGGCATTGAAAATCTGCTGGAGACGATTCTGCTCACGGCGGATATTCTTGAACTGAAAGCAAACCCTTCACGCCGGGCAAGAGGTCTTGTTATTGAGGCCGAGTTGGATAAAGGCCGTGGTCCTGTGGCTACGGTTCTGGTTCAGAAGGGTACTCTGCACATGGGTGATTTTATCTCTGCAGGCGCCTGCCACGGTAAGGTGAGAGCCATGATTGACGATAAGGGCAGAAGAGTGAAGGAGGCAGATCCGTCCACGCCGGTGGAAATTCTGGGCCTTTCCGATGTGCCCAGCGCAGGAGAGGTGTTCCTGGCCCATGATAACGATAAGATGGCTAAGACCTATGCGGATACCTATCTTGCACAGAATAAGGAGCGGAAGCTGGAGGAGACTAAGTCAAAGATGTCTCTGGACGATTTGTTCTCCCAGATCAAAGAGGGCAATTTGAAGGAGCTTGACCTGATTGTCAAGGCGGATGTACAGGGCAGCGTTGAAGCTGTGAAGCAGTCGTTGATGAAGCTGTCCAACGAGGAGATTGTAGTCAAGTGCATCCATGGCGGTGTAGGAGCTATCAACGAGTCCGATGTGACTCTGGCAAGCGCATCCAATGCCATTATCATTGGCTTTAATGTTCGTCCTGACGCAACAGCCAAGGCAACGGCGGAGCGAGAAGGCGTTGATGTGAGGCTGTATAAGGTCATCTACCAGGCTATTGAGGATATTGAGGCGGCCATGAAGGGTATGCTGGATCCTGTGTTTGAGGAGAAGGTCATCGGCCATGCGGAGATCCGCCAGGTGTTCAAGGCGTCTCAGATTGGTAACATTGCGGGCTCATACGTCAAGGATGGAATCTTCCAGAGAGGATGCAAGATTCGCATTACCCGTGGCGAAGAGCAGATATACGAAGGTGCGCTGGCATCCCTGAAGCGCTTTAAGGATGATGTGAAGGAAGTGAAAGAGGGCTTCGAGTGCGGACTTGTGTTCGAAGGCTTTGACCAGATACAGGAGCTTGACATGGTGGAGGCATACATCATGGTGGAGGTACCCAGGTAATAGGGTGAAGAGATTTTCTAGGCCAGCAGGGGATGCTGGCTAAGAAAATCTAAACTTCACCCGGAAGAATCCGCAGGCGGATTCTTCGAAGGAGATACCGGGCAGGCATGTATGATTATAAAGGAAATGAAATATGAGAAAAAACAGTATCAAAAATACCCGTATCAACGGGGAAGTGCAGCGTGTGCTGGCTGAGATCATCCGGGGGGACATCAAGGACCCCAGGATCAGCCCGTGGACAAGCGTGGTTGCCGTGGAGGTGGCTCCGGATTTAAAGAGCTGCAAGGCATGGATAAGCGTGCTGGGCGACGACGAGGTGCGGCAGAATACGCTGCAGGGGCTGAAGAGCGCCGAGGGCTATATCAAAAGGCAGCTTGCCAGAATCATAAATCTGCGCAATACGCCGGATATCACCTTTGTAGCGGATCAATCCATAGAGTATGGTGTGAATATGTCCCGCAGGATTGACGAGGTAATTGCCCTGGACGAGGAACGCGGCGGGGCGGCAACGGAGAGTAAAGATGAACTTGATTCAAGAATGTAAGGATGCGAGGAGAATCGGCATCAGCGGCCATGTCCGTCCGGATGGAGACTGTGTGGGTGCGGTTTTGAGCATGCAGATGTATCTGCAGAAATGCCTGCCGGAGGCTGAGATAAAGGTGTTCCTGGAGAAGCCGGCTGAAATTTTCAGGGAGATTAAGGGATTTGATGAAATTGTTTCCGAGTTTCCCGAGGAAGAGCCCTTTGACGTCTTCTTCTCCATGGATTGTGATGCCGAGAGGCTGGGAGAAGCGGAAAAATATTTCCATGCGGCAAAGAAGACGGTTAATATAGACCACCATATCAGCAACCCGGGTGTAGGAGACGTAAATTATATTAAGCCTGAAGTGGGTTCTACCTGTGAGCTGGTCTATGATCTGATTGACCCGGAAAAGCTGGACAGGGAGCTTGCCATGGCAATTTATGTCGGCATTATCCATGATACCGGTGTGTTCCAGTATTCCAATACTACGCCTGCCACAATGGAAAAGGGAGCAAAGCTGATATCGTACGGTTTTGATTTTCCCAGATTGATCCAGGAGACATTTTATCAAAAAACTTATGTGCAGAGCCATATTATGGGGCGGGCCCTGCTGGAGAGTATACGCTTTTTAAATAACAGGTGTATTGTAAGCGTCATAGACAGGAAAGCTATGGATTTTTATGAGGTTGGCCCCAAGGATATGGATGGCATCGTAAATCAGCTGCGCAACATTAAAGGAATCTCCTGCGCTATTTTTATGTATCAGACGGGAGTGCTGGAATATAAGGTGAGCCTGCGCTCTGATGAATCCGTCAATGTGGCGGAGGTGGCGTCTTATTTCGGCGGCGGCGGACACGCGAGGGCGGCAGGCTGCATTATGCACGGGACATTCCACGACTGTGTCAATAATCTGTCTCTGCACATTGAAAAACAATTAAGAGATTCCGGAGATTGAGCATGTTCAACGGAGTTATCATTATCGACAAGGAGCCGGGATTTACCTCCCATGACGTTGTGGCGAAGATGAGGGGAATCTGCGGGCAGAAAAAAATAGGACATACCGGCACGCTGGACCCCATGGCAACAGGCGTGCTTCCTGTGTGTCTGGGCAGCGGCACAAAACTGTGCGACATGCTGACGGACAGGGACAAGGAGTATGTTGCGGAGCTTTTGCTGGGAGTGGATACGGATACCCAGGATGTTACGGGTCACATTCTTGTGCAGAGGCATGTGAGGGCGGAGGAAGCGGAGGTGCGAGCTGCATGTGAAAGCTTTCTGGGCGATTATGAGCAGATTCCCCCCATGTACTCTGCGTTGAAAATTGATGGTAAAAAACTGTACGAGCTTGCCAGAGCCGGTAAAGAGGTGGAACGCAGGGCAAGACCGGTAAAAATTCTGGAGCTGGAGATTTTGGAGTGCAGGCTGCCTGTGGTAAAGATGCGTGTAGTCTGCTCCAAGGGTACTTACATCAGAACCCTGTGTGCGGATATTGGCGCCAGGCTCGGATGTGGCGGGACCATGCAGAGCCTCCGGCGGACGGCGGTGGGAAAGTTTACGCTTGAGAGGGCGCTGACGCTGGGAGATCTGCAGCAGCTGAAGGACAGTGGAAAGCTGGAAGAGGCTGTTCTGCCGGTGGACAGCGTGTTTGAGGACTGCCCGGCACTTCATGTCAGTGAGGAGAATCTGCGGCTTCTCGACAACGGCAATGCCCTTTATCCGGGGCAGACAGAGGAAAAAAAGCAGCATGAACCCGGACAGTGGGTTCGCTTTTACCGTGCTGACGGCAGTTTCGCGGGCATTTATGCCTATGACGGACAGAGGCAGTGGTACAGACCGGTTAAAATGTTTTTGTGATACCGGGTTGGTCTGTAACGTTAGATGGGAATGGGTATGTTATGGAGATTATCAGCAACACAACTGATTTTTATCTGGAAAAAGAGACTGCAGTGGCAATCGGTAAATTTGACGGGGTGCATATCGGCCACAGGAGACTTCTGGAGGAGATACTGTCCTTTAAGCGCAAAGGGCTTGCGTCATGCGTGTTTACCTTTGCCCCTGCGCCTGCGGTACTATTCGGACAGTCTGACGGGCTGGAACTGACTACACGGGAAGAAAAACGGTTGTTATTTGAACGCATGAACGTAGACATACTGATCGAGTTTCCCATGAGGCTGGAGACAGCTGCAATTTTACCGGAAGAGTTTGTCCGTGAGATACTGGTCAGGCGCATGAATACCCGTTTTATCGCTGCAGGAAATGATCTGTCTTTCGGGGCGGGAGGCAAAGGCAATGCGGATTTTCTGCGAAAGCTGGGGCCGGAACTGGGCTTCCGGGTGAAAACCATCGAGAAGGCCTGTCTGGACGGCAGGGAGGTCAGTTCCACCTATCTGCGGAGCAAGGTGGAGGAGGGAGACCTTGTGACTGCTGAGAAGCTGATGGGTATGCCCTACATGGTTGCCGGAAGAGTGGTGGAGGGGAAACACATCGGCAGAACAATGGGATTTCCCACAGTCAATGTTATTCCGGGGCCGGACAAGCTGCTGCCGCCTGTGGGAGTTTATTATTCCAGTGTGCGTGCCGGGGACCGTACTTACCGCTCTATCAGCAATGTAGGCTGTAAGCCCACGGTGACGGACGAGGGCATCATGGGGATAGAGTCTTATCTCTATAGCTTTGACAGAGAGATTTACGGCGAGGATATTGAGGTATATCTGCATGCGTTCCGCAGGCCGGAGCGGCATTTTAAAGATATGGAAGCACTGAGATGCCAGTTGAAAGAGGATATTGTGGCAGGAGAAAAATGGCGCGCTTTTTAGCGTGAAAAGGTGATTAGCATGAATGCAAGCATAATTTTGTCAATGGCAGGGGGTTTAGGGCTTTTTCTGTTTGGAATGCGGGTTATGAGTGATTCTATTGAGAAGGTTGCCGGGGCCAGGCTGCGCCATATTCTGGAAATATTCACCACCAACCGTTTCACCGGTATGCTGGTAGGTATCGTATTTACCGGTATTATCCAGTCATCTTCCGCCTGTACGGCCATGGTAGTCAGCTTTGTAAATGCGGGGCTGATGAATATGTATCAGGCTGCGGGCGTTATCTTTGGCGCCAATATCGGTACTACCGTCACATCACTGTTGGTTTCCTTTAATTTGTCGGCGTATGCTCCTGTGATCCTTCTGACAGGTGTGTTGATCGCCATGTTCATTAAGCGGGAAAAGGTGAGAAAATTCGGGGACATTATCATTGGTTTCGGCATACTGTTTCTGGGAATCAGCACCATGTCGGCCGCCATGGCGGGCATGAAGGATGTGCCGGAGATTGTAAATCTGCTGGCCTCTCTGAAGAATCCCTTTATGGCAACCCTTGTGGGGCTGGCGCTGACCTCCGTGATTCAAAGCTCCTCCGTGACAGTCAGTATCGCTCTGCTTTTGGCGAATCAGGACCTGCTTTCTCTGCATATTACTCTATACATTATTTTAGGCTGTAACATCGGTGCCTGCAGCACGGCTCTGCTCACATCCCTCGCGGGTAAGAAGGATGCCAAGAGAACCGCGCTGATCCATTTCTGGTTTAACGTTATCGGTACAGTGATCCTGTACATAGTTCTCTTTGCGGCTGAGGAGCCTGTGATGAAGCTGATATGGGCAATTTCCAGCGACAATGGGCGCTTTGTGGCAAATGCCCATATCCTGATCAAGGTGTTCCAGGTAATCGTGCTGTTCCCTTTTGCAAAGTGGATCGTGAAGCTGGCCTGTATTTGTGTGCCCGGCGAGGATAAAAAAGTGGGATACAGAGAGAGTTATCAGCTGAAGTACATCGGAGACAAGGTGGTGTTCAACCCTGCGACGGCGGTGGTGGAAGTGGTGAAGGAGCTGGACCGCATGGCTTCCCTGGCAAGCGAAAACCTGAACCGGGCCATGAATGCGCTGATAACCCTGGATGAGGAGGACATCGAAGAGGTTTACGAGGTGGAGAAAAATATCGATTTCCTGAATCATGCCATCACGGATTATCTGGTGAAGATCAACCAGACAACCCTTCCCATAGAGGACTTGAAAAGTATTGGCGCCCTGTTCCATGTGGCCAACGATATTGAGAGGATCGGCGACCATGCAGAGAATGTGGCTGACGCCGCAAGGCAGCGCAGGGAGAGCGGAGTATCCTTCAGCAAGGAGGCGCAGAAGGAAATGGGCGAGATGCTGGATATGGTGAACAAGCTTATCCAGTATTCCATCGATATGTTTGTCAAAGGCGATGAGAGCCATATGGGAGAGGTTAAAAGGCTGGAGGATATGGTAGATGAAAAGGAGAGGGCGCTGCAAAAGTTCCATATACAGCGTATGACAAAAGGAGAGTGTACACCGGAGGCCGGCATGATATTCTCCGATGTGATATCCGGACTGGAGAGGGTTGCGGATCATGCCATCAATATTGCATTTGCCGTTACTGACGCAGAGAAAGAGGCTGAGGCGGCAGAAGGCTGAAATGATTAGAAATTTCGACTCAAATTTTGTAGAAATAGTTGACAGAAGGCCAAGGTAATTGTATAATTTTCTTGATGTAACAAATCTGTAACATATTTGTAAACAACTAGTCAAATTTGAGGAAAACTACGAATGAGTCATTTTAAGTATAAGAAGATAACTGCTGTTATTTCTGCCGCGCTGGTGTTTGCGCTTTGCGCAGAGCCCATACAGGTATCCGCAGAGGAAGATGTTATGCCGACGGCGGGAATTGCTTCCATGTTGGAGGCAAGGCTGTCTACTGAAGAATATATTGAGGCAGCCCAGCAGGCTCAGGGAGCATCCTGGGGATACACCAATATCGGCATTGCGGATGTGGAGAGCGGCAACCTGAATGTCCGGGAAAGCCCGTCCATCAGCGGCAAACTGGTGGGAAAGATGCCGAAGAATTCTGCCTGTGAGGTGCTGGACATGACCGAGGATGGCTGGGCGCATATCACTTCAGGGGAAGTGGAAGGCTATGTCAGCCTTGATTATCTGCTTACGGGACCGGATGCCAAGATGAAGGCAAACGAGTTGGTCTGCACTGTGGCAGTTGCGAATGTGGACGGGCTGAATGTGAGAGACCAGGCAAGTACCGACAGTGCGGTGCTGACTCAGGTGCTGAAGGGTGAGGAACTGGAATATATAGAGACGCTTGATGGATGGATCAAGGTGTCTATCGATGGCGAGGATGCGTATGTGTCCGCAGATTATGTGACAGTGAAGGAAACGCTGGACACGGCGGTTACCATGACAGAGCTTCTGTATGGTGCAGGTGTATCCGATGTCAGGGTAGAACTGGTTGAGTATGCAAAGCAGTTCCTCGGGAATCCTTATGTCTGGGGCGGGACCAGTCTGACAAAGGGAGCGGATTGTTCCGGATTTGTGCTCAGCGTATTCAAGAAGTTCGGTGTTAAGCTGCCTCACCATTCCGGTTCTCAGGCCAAAATGGGAATGAAGATTAAGGCATCCGAGCTCCAGCCCGGTGATCTGGTGTTCTATGCCAACAGCTCCGGCACGATCAACCATGTGGCGCTGTACATTGGCGGAGGACGTGTGATTCATGCCAGCACCCCTAAGACAGGAATCAAAATCAGCAAGTATAATTATCGCACGCCGGTTAAGTGCGTCAGCATATTGCAGGACTAGAAAAAGTAAAAACAACTATTGACAAAGGTGAGAGTGTATGATATTCTAATTGAGCATGTGAAAAACATGCCAGCAAGCAGAGTATCCACTCTCACCTTACGACAATCGGGTCAGTAAGTGTTCAGATTTTATATGATCTTCTTGCGTTTAAAAGTGCAGAGAGGTTGTATTGAGATGAATTCAGGTGGATAGCTGTGCTGTCCGCTTTTTATTTTCTTTTTTTATGGAGGGTACGACCATTAGCGATTTAATGATTAACGAGCAGATTAGGGACAAAGAGGTACGCCTGATTGGCGAGGGCGGCGAACAGTTGGGGATCATGTCTGCAAGGGATGCTTTGAAGATGGCTGAGGACGCGGGCCTTGATCTTGTGAAGATTGCGCCAACGGCAAAGCCCCCTGTGTGCAAGATTGTGGATTATGGTAAGTACAAGTATGAGCAGGTCAGGAAGGAGAAGGAGGCAAAGAAAAAGCAGAGAGTTATTGAAATTAAAGAGATTCGACTGTCTCCCAACATTGACACAAACGACCTGAACACCAAGATCAACGCGGCGAGAAAGTTTCTTACCAAGGGCGACCGGGTAAAGGTGACGCTTCGTTTCCGCGGTCGTGAGATGGCGCACATGAACAACAGCAAACACATTCTGGATGATTTTGCTGAGAGCCTGTCCGATATTTCGGTAGTGGAGAAAGCACCTAAGGTAGAAGGCAGAAGTATGACAATGTTTTTAACTGAAAAGCGCTAGTGTATTGTAC
>JAIDME010000262.1 GCA_029050705.1 Acetatifactor sp. | reverse complement strand
GAGAGGAATGCCAGACCTGCAAGGAGCGCAAATATCAGGACGGCTCCGACGAAATGGTTTCCTTTAAGAGCGCTGCACATATTTCACCGGAAAGTGCCGCCGCGCGGGTTCGCTCCCATGAGCAGGAGCATGTTTCCAATGCGTACAAAAAGGCGGCGGAAGGCAACGGCAAGGTGATTTCCGCTTCCGTTTCCATCCACACGGCAGTATGCCCTGAGTGCGGCAGGACCTATGTGTCCGGAGGCACCACCCAAACTCAGATTAAATATTACAACGAGGAAAATCCTTACCAGAAAGGATTAAAGACAGCAGACCAGGCAAAATACAGCGGCATGAATGCCGATTATGCAGTGTAGGGCATCGGAATGAATCAGTACTCCAGACGCTATGAATTAAAGGACAAGGCAAAGGATACTCTGGGCGGAAATTATGGCACCCTGATATTGGGAGGCTTTCTCTTTTCGCTGATTATTTGCCTTGTCATTTTTGTTTTCGGCTTTGCTCATTTCATATCTACAGTCGCAGCTTTCTATTCCGGCGGCGGATCCAGCGTTATCGCTTTCCGTATCTTCCGGGTAGGGCTTTTGGCCGGACAGCTTCTTACCGGCTTTCTCGCTTTTGGCATCGCCTATCTCTGCCTTAAGCTGGCCTGCGGACAGCCCGGCAGTTACATGGATATATTCTATGGCTTCCAGCAAAAAAATCTGTTTAAGGTTCTGCTTCTGACTGCGGTCAGGCTGACCTTCAGTTATGTCTGTGCCCTGCCCGGCGAGTATTTCAGGGCGGCGTATGCGCGGACTTCAGGCACCTCTTTTCTGTGGCTGACCCTGCTTGCCTATGCCGCCGGCTGCTGCATCTACATTCCCGTAGCACTGGCTCTGGATATGACATATTTTATCCTGCTGGATTTTCCGGACAAAAAAGCTGCCGGAATTCTCAAAGACAGCTTTCACCTGATGAAAGGCAATCGCAAGCGTCTGTTTTCCCTGCAGCTTTCGTTTATTCCCCTTCGGCTGCTGTGCCTTCTCACGCTGGGCGTCGGCAGCCTGTGGCTGGAACCTTATATGCACATGACTTATACTCTGTTTTATCTGGACTTGATCAATCCTAAGAACACATAAATATTTCCACCGCACAGATGGAAATATTTTATTGTTCCGCCCGGATGTCCTTAGTGTTAATCCACTTCAAATACCCGTTGATGAAGGGATCCAGCGCCCCATCCAGCACTGCGTCTGCATTTCCCGTCTCCACTTCAGTCCGCAGATCCTTCACCAGTTTATAGGGTTGAAGCACATAGGAGCGAATCTGGTTGCCCCATGCGATATCCTTTACTTCTCCCCGAATATCAGAGAGTTTTTCCACGTTTGCCTCCTGCTTAAGCAGATACAGCTTCGCCCGCAGCATCTGCATGGCTTTGTCTCTGTTCTGAAACTGGCTGCGCTCATTCTGGCACTGTACCACCGTTCCTGTGGGAATGTGGGTGATACGAATTGCAGAGGAAGTCTTGTTGATATGCTGTCCGCCTGCGCCGCTGCTTCGGTAGGTGTCGATGCGCAAATCTTTCTCGTCAATCTCCACATCCACGTCCTCCTCTATATCAGGCATGACATCCAGGGACACGAAAGAGGTCTGGCGTTTACCCTGGGCATTGAAGGGAGAAATACGTACCAGCCTGTGCACACCCTTCTCAGATTTCAGGTATCCGTAGGCATTCACGCCGTTGACTTGAAATGTCACCGACTTTATACCTGCCTCATCGCCGTCCAGAAAATCCAGTACCTCCAGAGAAAAGCCCTTGCGCTCTGCCCATCTGGTATACATACGGTAAAGCATACTGCACCAGTCGCAGCTCTCCGTACCGCCTGCCCCGGCATTCAGCTTCAGGATGGCGTTGTTCTTGTCATACTCGCCCGACAAAAGGGTTCCCACCCTGAGTTCCTCAAACTTTTCCACAAAGTCATCCAATTCCTGTCGAATTTCCGCTGCCATGGAGTCATCGTTCTCCTCATAGCCCATCTCGATCAGTGTCAGAATATCCTCATACTGGCTAAACAGGCCGCCACACTCCTCTACGGTATCCTTCAGGTTTTTCAGTTCCTTCATCTTTGCGTTGGATTTGTCGGGGTCATCCCAGAAGCCGGGGGCTTCCATCTCCAGCTCCAGCTCTTCTATCCTCTTTGATTTATTTACCAAATCCAGAGAGTCCCGCACCTCATTTAACGGCTCCTCATAGGTCAGAATTTCGGTTTTCATCTGGTCAAGCTCTACCACTTTTCCACCTGCTTTCTTTTTCATTCTATGCTTTTCGGCTTCTGTCCTCTGCCTGCACCCTCTAAACAGCAAGGACTATTGTCAGTATAATATAGACATCTCTTTATAGCAAGCAGTTAATCACTAAATAATAAACTTATTCTTTAATACGATAGAATCTCCACCATGTTCCATCTCCCACCCAGTCATAGTGCTCCTCCACCCATTCAAAAATTTCCGGGTAATCATATCTCTCTATCATAAATTTTCCATCATAACATGCAATCGCAATAACAGTTGGTGTTTTGCAGCTATAACGTTTCCAATACTCTATTTGATATTTACCATATGTGGGACTTGAAATTGTAGATGATATGGATATGGCAGCCCCGGCCTGAACATAGTATAATGGATCATAGCCTTTGACCATCAGAAAAAATACGGAGTCATCTCGCTCTATAAACTTTTCAAAATCAGCTACATTATCTCTGTAAATACAACTTGTGGTATCATCACAAATAATGCCCAATGCCGGTCCTGTCCTGACAATGCTCTCTGCCTCATTCACAAAAGAATTGTAGGACAACTGGTTATACCCCCACGTTATCAGTCCTCTATGCAGTAAAACAAACATAAGGAGCGTTCCCGCAAATAAAATCCCTTTTCTGAATTTTGAAAGTGAGATTATTGAAACGGCAGCTGCCAGGGGTAAATATGCCACTACAGACATCAATGCACAATTGGTAAGAGCGGCAACTGCCAAAAAGGATGAAAAAGAAATCAATGTACCGGAAACCCATATCTTCTTTTCTATATCCGCAAGAAATCTATATCCTGTAATACCAAACACGATCAACAGGACAAGCACGATACAATAATGCCATTCATAACCGTTTTGCCTGCCTTTAATCAAAAAAGAAAGAATTATTCCTGCTGTACCGAGAATTACCCCCCCCAAATCGCCAAGAGGGATATGTCCTTGCATTTACAAAGGCAAAAGCGTATAACTGCTGCTATCGCTAAGGTTCCTGCAATATATATTGCTCCTTCTGCAAACACATGCAAATATTGGCAGAGAGACATTGAATCACCTGCGTGGGAAGCATCTGCTTCCACCAACAGTGACAATACTTTAATAAACTCTGTTAATCCTCTTACCCAAATAAAATAACCAACATACAGGGTTCCCAACGCCGCACACACACCGCTGAAGACCAGGACATTTTTCCTTTTGCTCTCTGTATACATTAAGAGAATTCCTACTGCAGCCACATAGGCGATCATGCACGTCGGATACGATATTATCTCCAGGCACATGAATATAGCTGACATGACCAAATATCTCAATTTATCCTGATTACAAATATACTTAATCAGAAAAACAAAAAACAATATGGAGAATCCTATCTGCATATTCGAAAACTCAGGAAAAACTGTCTGTTTCGCCCGAAATACAAACAGAAGAATACAAATGAAGTGCGAAATATCGTTGTCAATATGCTTTGATAACTCTTTATATAAGATAATGATTATCGGAACCCACAGAAGAACACCCGCTATTTGAAGAAATAATGCCACACCTGTAAAGGAAGGCATAAAAAATCTATAGATGCCCATTAAAATATCAACTAAAAAGGCCGATGTCTGATGAGGTTCCCACATTTCCGAAAACATACGATCTCCGGAAATATGTCTGTATGAAGTTGCTATGGCATAGCCATTATCTATACCAAAATCTGTGAAAATACTTTTTATACTAACAAGGACAGCACCAATCCAAAGAAGATATAGAAACCATTTCATATTTTTTTGAGTCTTAGGTCTCATACTGCAACATACCTTTCTGCAAAAAAGCGCAAAACATCCGAAAATCGCGGTAAAAATTTCAGGGCGAATTTGTCCGCCCTGAGATTCTTTCAGAAATGACTTAGAAAATCTTCATTTCTTGCGTCCGCAGCACTGCTTATATTTTTTGCCGCTGCCGCAGGGACAGGGGTCATTGGGGTATACTTTTGCATTGCCGCGCTTTACAGGTGCCTTTGGCCCGCTGTCATCCTTGTTGGTGCCGGTAACCTTTGCAACCTGCTCACGCTCTACCTTCTGTTCTACTTTAATATGGAACAGCAGGCGAACCGTCTCCTCCTTGATATTCTGTATCATCTCATCGAACATCTGGTATCCGCTGGACTTATACTCCACCAGCGGATCGCGTTGCCCGTATGCCTGCAGTCCAATGCCCTGGCGCAGCTGTTCCATGTCATCGATATGGTCCATCCACTTTCTGTCAATGACCTTCAGCAGAATAACTCTCTCCAGCTCACGGATTGCCTCAGCGTCAGGGAATTCTGCCTCCTTGCTCTCATAGAGCTTCACCGCCTCTTCCTTCAGCTGCTGCTTAAGACTGTTTTTCTTAGGCTTCTGCACTCTCTCTGCCGTCACCGGCTTAAGAGGAATGGTGGGAATGAGGAGAGTGTTCAGCTCATTGAAATTCCACTCCTCCACCTCCGCGTCTTCGTTGATACTGATATCCACACAGTTCTCCGCGATATCCGTAATCATCTTATAAATGAAATCCCTCATGCTCTCACCATTCAAAACACGGCGGCGCTCTTCATAGATAATCTCCCTCTGCTCGCTCATGACCCTGTCATACTCCAGCAGATTCTTACGAATACCGAAGTTGTTGTTTTCAATCTTCTTCTGTGCAGATTCAATGGCACTGGTAAGCGCACCGTGCTCAATCTCCTGGCCCTCCGGTACACCCAGGGCATTAAATATGCCGATCAGGCGCTCGGAACCAAAGAGTCTCATCAAATCGTCCTGCAGGGAAATATAAAACTTGGACTCACCGGGATCCCCCTGACGTCCGGAACGACCGCGCAGCTGGTTATCGATACGCCGGGACTCATGCCGCTCCGTACCGATGATCTTTAAGCCCCCTGCTGCCCTCGCCTCCTCGTCCAGCTTAATATCCGTACCACGCCCAGCCATGTTGGTGGCGATTGTCACAGCGCCGTGCATACCGGCATCCGCCACGATTTCAGCTTCCATTTCGTGGAATTTCGCGTTCAAAACCTTATGCTGGATGCCCCGTTTCTGCAGAAGGCGGCTCAACTCCTCACTGGCCTCGATGGTGATAGTACCCACCAGCACCGGCTGTCCCTTTGCATGGGCCTCCTCCACCGCATCCGTAATAGCTTTCAGCTTTTCTGCTCTGGTCTTATATACCGCATCCTGAAGATCCTCACGTATCACAGGACGGTTGGTGGGAATCTCCACCACATCCATTCCGTATATTTCACGGAACTCCTTTTCCTCAGTCAGGGCCGTACCGGTCATGCCGCACTTTTTCTCAAATAGGTTGAAGAAATTCTGGAATGTGATAGTGGCAAGAGTCTTGCTCTCCCTCTTGACCTTAACATGCTCCTTCGCCTCGATCGCCTGATGAAGACCATCGGAATAGCGGCGGCCCGGCATGATACGTCCCGTAAACTCATCCACGATGAGCACCTGGTCATCCTTCACCACATAGTCCTGATCCCGGAACATCAGGTTATGAGCCCGCAGCGCCAGGATTATGGTGTGCTGTATCTCCAGATTTTCAGGATCCGCATAGTTCTCAATGTGGAAGAAATCCTCCACCTTCTTCACTCCGGCCTCGGTCAGATTTATGACTTTATCCTTCTCGTTTACAATAAAGTCACCTGTCTCCTCCTGCACCACGCCCATAATTGCATCCATCTTCGTCAGCTGCTGCATGTCCTCGCCACGCTTCATGCGGCGTGCAAGCAAATCACACATCTCATACAGAGCCGTAGACTTGCCGCTCTGTCCGGATATGATCAGGGGGGTTCTGGCCTCGTCTATGAGCACCGAGTCCACCTCGTCGATGATGCAGAAGTGCAGATCTCTCAGAACCAGCTGCTCTTTGTAAATTACCATGTTGTCACGCAGATAATCAAAGCCCAGCTCATTGTTAGTCACATAGGTAATATCACAGTTGTAAGCCTTCTGGCGCTCCTCACTTGTCATACTGTTTAAGACAACACCCACGGTCAGGCCCAGGAACTCATGTATCTGCCCCATCCACTCCGCGTCACGCTTTGCCAGATAATCGTTGACGGTGACTACATGGACACCTTTTCCTTCCAGAGCGTTCAGATAGGCAGGGGCGGTAGCCACCAGGGTCTTACCCTCACCGGTACGCATCTCCGCGATACGCCCCTGATGCATAATGATTCCGCCGATCATCTGCACGCGGTAATGTTCCATGTTCAGAACGCGCTTCGCCGCCTCACGCACCGTGGCAAAGGCCTCCGGAAGCAGATCGTCCAGAGTCTCCCCTGCTCCCAGCCGCCTTTTATATTCATCTGTTTTTGCCTTCAGCTCATCGTCGGATAACGCCTGCATTGCAGGGCGCAGCTCGTCAATCTTATCTGCCAGAGGCGCAATCCTTTTCAGCTCTCGCTCGCTATGTGTACCAAATATCTTATCTACAATTTTCACGTGATTTCCATACCTTTCCGCTGCCTTACAACAGGCAGTCACAGTATATTGTAACAGAAAATACAATCATATTCAACACTAACGTCACAGCTGATTCAAAATAAACGGATCCTTAATCTTCTTGTCCTCGGCAAACAAAAGTATTTCCGAAATGATCTGTGAGGTTTTAGGGTCATCGTCAACAAAGGGGAGAAACAGCTTTCCCCTGTGCTGGGAGTAAACCGGCAGCACGTTTATCATCGGCCCGCCCTGCAGATGTACAACTCCGCTGCCAAGGTGGACAGAGTAGTCCGCACGTTCGCCTGAAATGAACGCATGAGAGCCCTCAAGCCGCACGTTTTTCAGTTTGAACAGCGGCAGCGTAAACTCGATTATCGCCCGGCGCATTTCTATTGTGGAGTGGCTTGTCTCCGGATCCACTCCGCCCGCATGGGCAACGCTTACCGCCAGATCCACATCTCGCATCACCTCCGAGAAAATAATGTCCGGAACCTCCTCAATACGCATCGCACTGCCTGTTTTCCGGTTGAAGAACTCTACCCACTCGAGGGTAGGGGCTTCTATATCGGCAGGTGAGAACCAATCCGCAAGAGCGTAGATTGACGCAATAATATTCTCCTTATAATAGACCTTCTGAAGGCCTGCTTCAATGTCGCAGACCCATCGGCGGGATTTCAGGCACGCTTTTGTCTGCTGCGGCTGTATCTGATTTCCCGCATAGCGCGTGGAGCGGAAGGTCTGCACTTCCTCCTCCGTCTTAATGTACAGCTCGCGGAATACCTGCTTGAAGGGCTGACTTATCTCGTTGTCAAACAGATATTTCTGATACTCATGCCAGTGGCCGTCC
Organism: Acetatifactor sp.; assembly: GCA_029050705.1. Taxonomy (GTDB): domain Bacteria; phylum Bacillota; class Clostridia; order Lachnospirales; family Lachnospiraceae; genus Acetatifactor. The sequence continues at coordinate 1,460 of JAIDME010000262.1, read as the reverse complement.
CTGTAAATATCAAAGGGATGGGCAACCTTCAGAGCGGTCTGTGCCGTGATCTCAGTTTCTTCGCCCCCAAAATCAACCAGCTTATTTTCTCTTAAAAATCCAAGCCTGTCTTCTGCCTTGTAAACCAGTCTTGAAATAATGGGTTTCACCGTGGGATTTGTGCAGAGCAGGTTCATCTCCCCTGCAGTAAACTCCGTCTCGTTCTCCATTGCCTCCTCAAACATCCGGCGCGTTCTGCGGTATTGCTCGGTAAGCATTTTCTTTTTCGCGCCAAGCTCTGTTACAAATTCATTTTTCTTATATTTAGCCGGAACGGATTTCAGCAGTTTACCATCTTTTTCACATATAATCTCTGCATTTCCGTCTTCGTTGATCTCCAATTTCAGGCGGATCTCATCAAGTTCATTCCACTCCAGCAGTTGCTTCAAATTTTCGAAGAGCTTCACCTCCATCCGAAGTGTGAGCCGCGACACGTCCGAAAATCCTGCATTTTTTGAGAGGTTCTGCAGGGCGCACTCAGCCGCTGCAGTTTCGCTTGCTTTTCTCTGTGCACCGAATTGTTTGCTCTTCTTTTTGAACTCCTGGATAAACAGATAGCGCTCTGCCATGTCGTCTTCACCGTCAAGCGGAATAAGGGCGTATGCCATCAGGGTATCCTTGTTGCGCTTTTCGGCAATGTTCTTCGCTGCGTCTTCCTTGGAGAGCCTGCCCATGACTGCATCCGCATATTTTCTTGCACGGGTATGCTTTGCGCCGTCCGAGATGTACTTCGCCGCATTGTATATTTTGTTGAAACGGGCTTCGCCTACGGTCTGCAGTGCGTCCTTAAACCAGTCGATGTCAAATGCTCCCACATTGAAATCCTCCACGGAAATCGGCGAATACTTCGCGATGACTGCCTGGGTTCTCTCGTCAAGGGATTCATTCATGTGGGCGATAAAATAATAACACGCGGACAGAAAGCCTTCCCATCCCAGATATTCCTCCACAACAGGAATCCATCCATGGGAAAACAGCGCTGCTTCCACAAGACGGTTTTCCGTAACATCCGTCCGGGAGACCAGCTCCTTTAATCTCCCTGCATCATCATCAGCATCGGGGACACAAATTCCAAGCAAATAGCTCAGACTCTTCTTTTTGGAAACCCCTTTGTAAGCGTAATAATAGGTGGAACGGTTCAGGGTGTCTTTCCCAAGCGCCGCAAGTATCTTCACAAAATACTCCGCGCCGTAAATACGCTTAATACTGTTTATGTTGCGGGAATAGCATGTTTCGGAATCGCCCCGGGAAAGCTCCGTTTTCAGCACGGTATCGATCAGATTCTGTCCGATCTCCGCCGCAAAATCCAGCTTCTTGTTATCCTCCTCAGTAAATGTATATTCCGACGGTTTGAAAATGACCCGCAATTCCAGGATGGAGCTGATAAAGACCTCGCCGCCTCGATAATTATAGAATCGGGA
>JAIDME010000261.1 GCA_029050705.1 Acetatifactor sp. | reverse complement strand
TGAGGAACAGCGCCGCAATCTGCTCAAATCCCTCCTTCTTTGCCGCAGAAGCAAAGTAGGTATACTTGTTTCTCGCCTGGGACTCCCCGGCAAATGCCGCCTCCAGATTCTTTTCTGTCTGTGTTCCCGCATATTTTCCGCTCATCTGTTTGTCCTCCTGATTTTTGTCACTATTTAAATTTAAAAAATCCTGAACCTGTAAAATTCTATTTCCTATAATTGCTATTAAAGCCTTTTTATTAACAAACCATGCTTTCTTAACATATAAGTTTACCATACCTTTTGCCGGATGACCATACAATTATGCTTATTTTATTGAAAATATATATCCGTTATTCAGCATTCTCCTTCGCCTCCTGATTCTTCCCGGCATTAATCGGCATAAGCATGTCCTCTAAGTTATAGCCAAATAACATCAAACTTCCATATCCTTTCGTAATGAATCTTTCACTATTTTATTTATGTCACCTCAATCTTCCTCCTTTTGGTCAGCAGTTCTTGCCACAATCTCATAGTGATTCTGACGCTTTTCAGTCTCGAATTCCTTTGCGTTAGCGGCAAAATATGATCCACGTTCCAACCATAATTACTGTTCCAGTCATTGTAGGCTGCTTTCACAATTTCACGCCCGGTAAACTCAATCGCCTTTTGCCAAACTGTTTACCCACAATCGCTTCCGGAATGATATGCACGGCGCACCAGCCAACTGAAATAAGTATAGCAACACTAACCTGTTCTTTCTCCTCTCTCTTAAACTCTTGAATCGACCCGGTTTCTTACCAGAATTTTTCCAGCGACATCTGAAAATCCAGGAGTTTGAAGGGAGAGTCCTTCGCGTCCTGCAGCCTTTCGTAGGCACGCTCCCTGATATAAGCCGCCGTTGAATTACCTACCCAGAAAATATATCCCTGCAGATAGGACTGATTCATCTCATCCCAGGAACCGAACTGCTGCTGGATCGCCCGCGCGCCCTCCAGCTGGACGCTCAAAGATTCCTCCAGCGTGATATAGCCCGCGTAATAGCAACTTCCCGCAATCTGCATGAAACGGCAGTAATCCCATGCGTCGATGCCGTTCTCCCCACAAACCTCGTAAATCTCCATCTCCTGTATAAAGTACTCCGCTAAAGACACGGCGTCCTCCTCTGTCAGACCCTCTCCGTCCACCATATCCAGCAAGGCCTGGCTCAGCTCCTCCTTCGACAGTTCCAGTAATCCGTAAAGCCCCAACATCTGGATATCCTCTGCGAAGCCCTCCGCATGTCCCGACTGCACCAGCCAGTACAGCGTGTCGATGGCCGAAGAACGGCCGGTGATCCCCCAGCTTCTGTCCAGCTGATTTTTGATGTAATCCACATCCGAAGATGACTTGTCGTCATATCCGCCGATGAAATGATAATCCATACCTGAGCTCTCCAGGAACATGGCGTAGGTCGCGTTAAACCATTGCAGGGTATCGCAGTCCACATCCCTCTGCTTCAGCGAGCTCTCCGGCTTCTCCTCCGGCAGGGCCGCCAGCGCGTCGATGATGGATTCGGTATATTCCGGTTTATGACTGGCTGCAGGCAGAAACTGCATAAGATACTCCATCAGTTCCTCCTCCGTCAGCTCTTCCAGCTCCGCTTCACCCTGCTGCGAATCCTCTGGCAGACCAGCCACATCCGGCTCCGTCTCGCTGTTCTCCACCGATTCTGTGTCCGGCACTGTCGACTCCCCCTGTTCGTTCCCGCCCGGCAGGGTCTGCTGCTCCTCCGCCTGCGTTCCTGCTATGTCCATCAGTCCGTCCGTGGAGGCATCCTCCCCGACGCCTCCACAGGCGGTCAGTATCATGAGGGCAGGCAATATCAGCCCTGTTTTCCAAAATTTCCCTTTCATAAAAAAGCCTTCCTCCTTCCATATACAGCATATCTTTTCTTGTTGATTTAATCAACACTTAATAAACCTTTTTCACAGCAGAATGCTATTCTCGACACAAAGCGCCCCTCGGCACTTTTATGTCAAGTCAGAACTTTTGATGAAATGGCCTCCTCACACCCCAATCATAACATCAAAGGTTCCCTGCAGATCCAGCTGGCCGTAACCCTCTTATGTCAAGTTAATGTCACAAACTTTTTTGAGGAAAATTCTCTGAAAGCCGCATAACTTCGTTGGGGTAATGGCAAATTAGTGCCAAGTTAGAGTGAGTTAATGGTAAATTAATGTCAAGTTGTTATACATCCCATTTATCACTATTCTCACAACAACATCATTTATTTATCAAGCCATTAAATCTCAAATACCTTGTTTAGCCATCCAAATATTCAATTAATGTTTGCTGATTAGGCCACAAATATTATATTATATAAAATAATTGACATATTTTTCGGCCCTGCGTATAATAATAGTACAAGACAGGCAACGGCGTGTGTCTGTTCAAGCGCTGAAGCATAGCAGCGTACCGGAAAGCCTTGCTATGCGGAGCTTCCAGTAGGGGTTTGGCAGTAACCTCAAACCGGGGTAGGCAGATTGTCTTGACGGACAATTGCCGAAAGAAAATGCCAGAGCCGCTCTGCATTTTGCAGGACGGCTTTTCTTTTATAAAGAAAGGACTTTACTATGGACAAACTTATAGAATGCGCCTTTGCGTTTGAAAATTTATTGAATGTGCAATACCGAATGATTGTTGGCCGGAAGGGAAAAGCTGTCGAACTCTCTGTTGGTTTCTCCATGCTGGATTTCCATCACCTGATGGGACTGGGTAAACTGAAAGATCTACGGCTTGCTACCATGAACCGGGAAACGGTATTCAAAGAAATCCTAAATGGAAAATTCTCGTATGAAGTGATAGCTAAAAGCCGTTACGTCCACCTGATTGAAAACCGCTTCCAGCCTCTCATGCATATAGAACAACTCTTTGATGATAACCGTCTGGTGTTCCGTTATAATCCAAAGCTGAACCAATTTTCACTGATAGAAGCAGATTACTTACTAACAAGTTCTTATGAAGAAAATGATGTTTATATTTTTCTCGCAAAAAAGAATGACTCTGACAGGTATTTCTGCCGTTCTTTTTTCCCAAAAGAGCAGAAGGATTACTCAAAAGGGCAGGCTGTCTATACTCTGCTTTATAAAGAAAAAATCTGTCTGTCAACCGGTGTTGTCCATGTCCAGTATGATCGTCTCACTCCCAAAAAGTAAACCTCTGCCGAGAATGCTGCATATTCTGCAGATAGCTTGTGCCACTTCCGCTATGCATCCTTCAAACCGCTTCAGTATTACTTACTTCTTAAATAAATTTTACAATGAATATTTCCCCAAATACCAAAATCAACACAATTTCTCGTTCCAAGAGCATGGCAGCAGCCAAAAATGCCTTGTATCACACCCCAATCATAACATCAAAGGTTCCCTGC
>JAIDME010000260.1 GCA_029050705.1 Acetatifactor sp. | reverse complement strand
GAGTCTTTCCTGCCTGTCCAGTCAAAAGAAGGGCAGCAGTATATCAACTGGATGAATCTGGCTCTGGATTATGCCTTTGAGAACCGCGCCCGTATGCTGGATAAGACCTGTGCCATTGTGAAAGAGCAGATTGAAAAGCATACAGATCTCACAGTGGAATTCGGAGAGGAGATCAACTGCCATCACAACTATGCGGCATTGGAAAATCACTATGACGCCAATGTCTGGGTACACAGGAAAGGCGCCACCAGAGTGAGGGAAGGAGAAATGGCTGTGATACCGGGAGCCATGGGATCTTACAGCTATGTGGTGGAAGGAAAAGGTAATAAGGAATCCTTCTGCACCTCCTCCCACGGTGCGGGCAGAAGCTACTCCAGATCCGGCGCCATGCAGGCGTTCAGCATAGAGCAGGTCATGGTGGATCTGAAGGAACAGGATGTTGTGCTGGGAAAGCGCAAGAAAAATGATGTTGCAGAGGAGTGCCGGTTTGCCTATAAGGATATCGACCAGGTCATGGCACAGCAGCTGGATATGGTCACGCCGGTGAGGAAGCTGAAGACAGTGGGTGTGGTGAAAGGATGAGAAGGTTTATCCCTGCGGGGCGCTAAGCGCCAGTGACGCTTGCCCGGCGCCGACCGCAGCGGAGCGGGGGTCAAGTACCCCGCAGTCTGCTGAACAAAGAAGGCTGATATGGCGTCAGTATACTGCGGGATATTTGACATGGCACGGGTATCGGAAGTTACTTCCTGCCCGGCGGTGCCGACAGCGTGCTGTACGGTATTCCGCAAATATTCCAACCGGCTTAACCTGGTGTTAAGTAAAGGATTGTGATGCGAGGGTTCGAATCCCTCCCGTGCAAACGGTAGCTCAGTGGTAGAGTGCACAACGGAAAAGACCTGTAAAGTCTGCGGTTCGAATCCGCCCCCAAGCAATACTTTTATCAAGTAGTACTTTTATCCTGATTTCGGGCACATTCCGCGTTCCTGCAACGGTGGCAAAAGGACTTCCGAAGCTGGTTCGCCATAGGGCAGGCCGGCGGGGAGCCGACAGCTGAAGCAGTGGAAGCGTGAGAACGCCGGATCGGTCTGCAGCCTGAAGACTGGGGATACCGCAGCCTGGAAGGAGGAACAACACTCTGTAAATTTTCATCTGCAGAGTGCCCTTCCTCCCTACAGTCTGCTGAACCGGGCTTCCGCACCGGACTGATGAATGAGGGATAAAAGTATTACAAAAAAATTTAAGCAGGAGGAATAAGTTATGAAGTATATTATCAAGGATAATCAGGCAGGGTTTGTATTAAAGAACGGTGTATTTCAGAAGATGATCACCGCGGGAACCTGGCACTTTCCCAAAATAGCAGGTTACACGGTTGTGATCGAGGAGATGCTGGGTGAGCTGGACTATCTGGAGGTTCCCTATCAGGTGCTTTCCGGGGATGCTGCATTCCTTAACGCCACTGTACATACGGAAATACCGGATGGCTCTGTGGGCTTCATCTACATGAATGGGAAGCTGACGTCCTTTGCGAGCAAAAAGGACTATGTGTTCTGGAATGTGTTTGACAAGTATGAAGTCAGAGTCGTGTCCATGACTGAAACGGTCATCGGAGCGGAGGTGACGAAGCAGATGCTCTCGCTGGTGCCGAAGCATCTCTATACGGAAGTGTCGGTGGGAGAGGGACAAGTCGGTCTGGTATATTACGACAACGTAATGCAGAACCAGCTTTCCAAAGGTGTATACCGTTTTTGGAATTACCATCATGTGGTTCTTTGCTGCGTGCTTGATATGAAGCAGACAGAACTGGATATCGTGGGCCAGGAAATTCTGACCAAAGACAAGATCGGTATCAGGATGAACGTTGCATGCATGTACAAAATACGGGATGCTGTGGAATTTGTCGCAACGATCTCAGATTTGAAGGGACAGCTTTACCCTGCGGTACAGCTTGTGATCAGGGAGATCGTGGGCAATTACAAGCTGGACGAGATACTGGAGGCAAAGGAGCAGATTTCCGGGGAAATCTATGAGGCGCTTAAAAGAAAAGAAGAAATGTTCTGCGTGAACTTTCTCACCGCAGGGATCAAGGATATCATACTGCCCGGCGAGATCAGGGAGATCATGAATTCTGTCCTTGTGGCGGAAAAGGCGGCGCAGGCAAACGTGATCGCCAGAAGGGAGGAGGTGGCTTCTACCAGATCCCTGCTCAACACGGCGAAGCTCATGGACGAGAACCAGACACTCTACAAGCTGAAAGAACTTGAGTATCTGGAGAAGATATGTGAGAAGGTAGGCGAAATATCTGTTAACGGAAATATGGGAATCTTGGAGCAATTGGGGAAAATGATGGGGACGAGACAGCCGCAGTGATCTTATGCGGCTGTTTTCCGGTTTGCACGCCACGGCGGCACCAGGTACTCCTCCGGCTGCATCTACCGTATCCGGAACAGGCGCACGTTCCCATAAGAAAATACTTCTGCAAAGTTTTCGGAAAATGTCGTCTCGTCCACATTGTAGCTGCTGCGCTCGAAGGCGGAAATTACTACATAGTCCACATGATATTTCTCAAATAAATCCATATGTGCAAGGGGGGCTTCATACATCATCTGCAACTCTCTCTTTCTTTCCGTAGTATCCAAACCATGATAATAAAGGAAGGTGTCCGCACCGCAGACAATATTCCGCCCTGTGAGAGACGCAATTTCATTGTTGTGCCTGGTATCCGTCAGGAAAACTGCGTCTATGGGGGTATTTTCACCTACATATTTCGCCAGCGCCGTTTGGGCGGTGCCATAGAGCTGATAGCGTGATATTGCTTCACGGCCTAATGTGAGTATACCTGAGAGTGAGGCAAAAAGAAGGAAAGCAGCGGCAAAAAGGCAGCGTCCCGGAAGGTTCTTCATTTTTTTATAAAGTTCCAGGCCATAATCCGCCGCACCTATGCACAGGAAAAAATATGCCACATATAAAAGCTTGTTGTTGTCATAGGTGTTGGGGGTAAATACAATCAGCTCGCCAAGCCACCATAAAAACAGTACAGGCAGGAAAATAGGAGCCTTCCTTCGGCCGCAGGCGCAGATGCCGCCTATAATAAGCAGCAGGGGGATGCCGAGGTTTTTCAGGTAGAACCAGGGGTAAAAATCGCCCAGATTACCCCAGTTAAAGTGACCTCTGACAAAGCCGCCCTCAGCTACCTGCCCAAAGGTCCAGAATAAGAGCTGCGGCAGGGCGAATATCAGCACAACAAGCAGGTAGATGCCCCAGCTGCGCAGAAGAAGCTTTAAACCATTTTTTCGGATATAGGAGGTCAACAGGCAGATTCCTGCTGTCGCTGCCCCAGCAAAGAGGCTGATGCCAACCAGCATAAGGCTTTGGGAAGTCAGAGGAGCTTTATTGTTTTTCCATTGCAGCAGGCACATAATGATGACAAAAACAGCAAGGATGTATGCTCCGGGATGTTGTAAAGTGGAAATTTTTTTCTCTGTGGTGGAGGAATTGCACTTTACTTTACTATACAGCCATAAAAGCAGCCAGACTGCGCTGACAACGCCTGCGCTCAGAAAGGAATGAGTATGGATCATTGGCAGAGCTGTCGCAAACAGCCCTGCCAATGGGAAATAATCTCTGCGCTTTTGAAAGGCGGCGCGGTAGAGCAGCCACAACGCGGGAAAGAGACAGGCATAACCAAACAGAGTGGCGCGCTGGGGAAGAAACATATCCGCAATTACATTTACCCAGCGGATATTTTGATTTACCAGATTGGTGGGCGTGGTGTAGTAACCTGTAAAGATATCCGAAAAAACATAATTCCGCTCCCTTGCCCAGTCCAGAAAATACACAAAACCAAAGCCTCCGTTGCAGAAAAACAGAAAGCAGGTCAGCATGGCTCCCTTAACAGCCTGATTTTTTTTCACACCACGAAAAAAAGTGTGGGCAAACAAGTATACCGTACTGAAAATCTGTGCCATGGCAAATATCATGGGGAGCATGTAGGAAAGGCTGAGGGATGCACCCATCACATAAAGGCCCGAGGAGATGCTGTCCGATAAAAAAGGATAGGACAGTCTTACCCCCGGCATAATGGAATAATCGGGAGGAAATGTCTTCTGCACGGCGACGCTGGTGATAAAGCCCAGATGCATATTCATATCCCCGTAGGTACACTGTCCGGTATAAAGTGCGCCGTCTTCTCCGGGCAGGATGGTATGGGAGTGGAGCAATGCCGTCCAGAAAATCAGAAAAAGAAACAGAATCACAAAAAAAGGCAGATGCTGCCTTAAGTCAACCGGCATGGAGGGCAAATGGTGTCCGGCACCATGGCTTCGAGTGGAAGCAATACTTTGTGCGAAGCCATAGCGCCGCCTCCGGAGTCTGAGAAATGCAATAGCAGGAACGGGCAGCACAGCAAGCAGCGCCAGTATATGGGACAGCAGGGTGAAATCAAAGAAAAAGGAAAAAATAACAGGCAGCCAGGTGGCAAGAAGAGAGCCTGCGGTGCTGCCTATGATTAATTTGGGGAGCGTCCTTTCCCTGCGGTATATCAAAAAAACGGACAAAAGCCCGATGAACTGAAAATATAGAAAATAAGCGATTCCTGCCAGGTTGCCTGCAATTGTACCGTACATATTTGATCTCTCCGTTGTCTGGTCTGAGTCCATAAAGCGTTTACTTATAATCTTTGCTGCGTAATTCGCTCGTCAATCCTTCGTACTACGCTGTCGGTATAACTGTGTTTCGGGCTCACGATTCATAAAGAAAGGGCTCTTTCGGTAATGGCGGTATAGCCCAAGCAACATAAAAAACCTATCATCTTTTCATCTTCAAATGCAGCAACCCCCAACCCATTCTCAGCAAAACCGTTTAAATCAGGGATATCGCATACTTGTGGCAGCTCTTTTACAAATTGTCGCTCATCATAGATAAACGAAAATTATGGATTAATTATCTCTGCAATTTCGTGCAATATGCGCGAAAATTCCTTTGATTTTGATTCCAGCAATCCATGAGTCGTATTTTCCATAATATATATTTTCTTATTAGGAGCTACTATATTGTCAAAATAATCCTGTGCAATTAAATAATTCGTTTGATAATCTTTATCTCCGTTGATATTAAAAAAAGGTACCTGATATTCGTATCGGCCTGCTAATGAAAACTTATTAAATTCTTTTGAAGACAAAAATTTATCATATACAGTATTTTTTGCATTCATATAATTTGTATAGTCCGACAAAGAATAGTATGGATTAAAATACTGCGCAGCACCTAAACTATAGTCCGTTCCGTCGGCGAACATATCATATCCGTATTTCACCATAAGACTATTTCGGGCAGCAAAATAGTCTCCGGTATAATCACCAACATTCAGGCGGCTTAAGAGTGCTAACCCTTCTGCATCATCCCCAACCCACTCGGAAGCCGATTCCTTGAATGCAATCTCATTTTCATCAAAATCGACGAGCTGACCTGTTCCGATATAAGCCTCATAGTATTCAGGATAATTCAAAACAAGGTTACATCCATAATACGTTCCCCATGAGTGACCGAGCAGAGTGATCTTATCTTTTTCAAGATATTCCAGTATGTATTTGGTCATTTCAATACCATCGCTCATCAGTAATTCATATGTTAACTCTGTATTATTTTGCTCTATGGAGTAACTCTTGCCACAATTTCTTTGGTCCCATGTAACAACGGTATATACATCTGCCCATTGTCTTGTAAACGCATAATCATATGAACTTGTAGACGATCCGGGGCCGCCATGCAAATATAATAGCACTGGATTGTTTATATCTTCTCCATATATACTGATCCATTGTTTTGTTCCGTTGATCTCTACATACATAGACTCGTTGATTCCACCCTTGGGCGTTCGGCGGTAATATGCTCTACCGATTGCTCTTATAATTAAAAATAGTAAAATTACAACAACAATTGCTATCATAATCCATTTTACTATTTTACCCATTGTTTTAACGATGCTTTTCATTTTCTTCCTCATCAAATCCCTATATTTGCTAATTCCTTAAATTCCATATATACCTTGTTCCGATATAAAGCTGACTTTTCAGAAAAACAGTCAGCAGAATACTTACGAGTCATTCTATCTCAAAGGCAATTTCGTGTCAATTATAAGTTTGTAACTCCCGCAGAAACATCAGTTAATAGGATCTGCTTTCACTACATCCTGTGGACAATGCCTGTGAATAACTGTTTATGCCTGGTATCGGCTCATGTTTATTTATAAAAATATGTGAGGTGGAAGGCTATATTAAAATATGTTACGCTAAACCACAACTGTGATTATTCTGTTTTGAAAATGCAATGAGAGGAGAAATAATTTTATGACTACACCCGTTTACTTTGCATAGCGTGGCTATTGCAAATAAATTAAATTAATGTAATAGCCCATGCATCATGACATGAAATGAACGGGAGATGCAGATGAGCTATTTAAAGAAAATTGAATATGAAATTATTCAGAAAGAATCATTTTGGGTTATTGGGAACTGTCCCAAATGCGGAAGAAAAACACATTTTAGAAATACAAAAATGTTTCGCATCAATGCCAATGGCAATAAACTGGATATCTGGCTGATTTACCAATGCGAGGAATGTAAACATACCCTAAATCTTGCAATTTATGAGCGTCAGAAAGTTTCTTCTATACCAAAGGAAGAATATCAGCTTTTTTTGGACAATAATGAGCAGCTTGCGGAAGTGTATGGCAAAAGCGGTCAGTTATTTAGTAAAAACATAGCGGACATTGATTTTACCGGATTGGAATATGGCTTTGTTAAACTGCATGAAACCATAGAAAGCAGTGGATTAGGAGAGCAGATTTTGGTTACAGTAAATAACCCTTATGGATTAAAAATTCGTCCGGAAAAACAAATTGCCATGGTTTTAGGATTGTCCCGAAGTCAGGTTAAAAGTCTGTTGGAGAAGGGAAAAATAGAAATTAAAACGGAACTGCCGCAATTTATTGCTGTCAGTATCGATGCTGAGTATTTTCCCAAAACAAACTGACCATATACATAGAGGTCAAAAGAATTATATACTTTTGGCCTCTTTCTTTGTTTTTTGAATGCATTTCAATAAGTTTAACAATTCCCACATATTTTGTGTTAAAATGTTTTATATATTTTGTTTACTTTGTTTTTTCATGAGGCGAAGAAGGCAATGATACTTATATATAGAAAATATGGAAAAACATTTTTAGCTACATACAAATTTAGAAGAGGTACTCATTATGAATGCACAGATAGTTGTAAAAAGTATAATATTCAATAAGAATCGCAGCAGAATTCTCCTGCTGCAGCGAAGCAGTGATGACCCTGTCGGCCCGAATACATGGGAGGGTGCCGGCGGAAACATTGAATGTGGGGAAACACCTGAGATAGCGATAAAAAGAGAAATAAGAGAAGAAGCAGGTATTACGGATATCACAGTAAAAAACGTTGCGTATGTGACCCTTGTAAATGGTGATAACCCATATCTGATCATTGCATATATCTGTGAATCATTAACTGAGACGGTGACTTTGAGCGACGAGCATCAAGCTTTCATGTGGGCAGATAAAGAAGCGTGCAAAGTGATGTTACCCAGAGCGATAATTGAAGATTTTGATAAAAACGGGATTTTAGAATTATTTCGTAACAGTACAGATTAAAGAGATAGCCATATTTTCATGGCGAAACATTGACAAGCGGAAACTTTTGACAGAAAAAAGCGTCTTATAAAGCAGATGGAGGTGAGGGCAATGGCGAAGCTTCGGCTGGGAATTTATGCTGCGGCTCATTTTCTGGTGGATTTGGGCTGCGCACTGCTGCTTTTGGGGCGAATCTGTCCCGACTGGGACCCCGGGGCCGCGATTCTGCTGTATAATCTGTTTGCCTTTGCGGTACAGATGCCTGTAGGGCTGTTGGCAGACAGACTGGGGCGGTGTCATCTGTTCGCATCCGCAGGATGTCTGCTGGTGCTGTTGGGATGGATGCTGCCGCCGGGACCGGCGGCGGTCGCAGCGGCAGGGTTGGGTAATGCGGCATTTCATGTGGGAGGCGGACTGAACACCCTGAACGAAGGCGGGAAGCGGGCAGGTCCGCTGGGATTATTTGTCTCGCCGGGGGCATTCGGCATCTACCTTGGGGGCATCCTGGCGTTTTACAGGCATTCCGAGCCTTTTTTGCCGCTGGTCGTTTGTCTGTCTTTGATCATTGCAGCTGTTGTAATTTGGCGGTTTGGCCGGGGAGCGGACAACGCGCCCCTGGTTTTGCCCCGGGGAGATTTCAGGCTGTGGAGCGCGGCGGCGTGTCTGCTGGCGGTGGTAATTTTCCGTTCTCTGCTGGGACTGGCGGCGGATCTGCCCTGGAAGACGGATTTCGGCTGGCTGGCAGTCTGTGCCGTGGCCAGCGGCAAGGCGGCGGGAGGCTATGTGGCGGACAGGTTTGGCATGTTTCCTACAGCGACGGCAAGCCTGGGACTGTCGGCAATCTGCTTTTTGGGCGGAAATCACCCGCCGGCCGGCCTGGGGGCACTGTTTCTGTTCAATATGACTATGCCGCTGACACTCTGGGCCATGGCGAGGCTGTTCCGGGGCATGAAAGGTTTTTCTTTCGGGCTGCTGACCTTCGGATTGTTTCTGGGGTTCCTGCCGGTTTATTTTGAATGGGGCAGCTTCGGCCCGGTGACGCTGGCAGCGGGAACGATCCTGTCCCTGCCGCTACTAATCTTTGGTTTAAGGCAGGCGGAAAGGAGGAAGAATGACACTGATTGATTTCCTCCTTCCTCTGGTACTGACCATTGTCTTTGAGGGAGCCGTTGCGTTGGTATGGGGACTTCGGCGGTGGGATTTGCTGCTTTTTGTATTGGTGAATATACTGACAAACCCGGCAGCTGTGCTGCTTCATGCCCTGTTTCCCGGATGGGCATTCACGGCGGCGCTGGAGCTGGGAGTTGTGGCAGTGGAGGGATTGTGTTATGACAGGCTGGGCTATGCCGTCCGCCGTCCCTGGCTGTTTTCACTGTCCTCCAACGCTTTTTCCTTTTGTCTGGGACTTGTGGTGGATATTCTGATCTGACGTAAAGCATTTTTAATAAAATACCGCCTGTGCGGCGGAAGAGGAGGATGAATGAAAGGATGAAAATGGTGAAAAATGTTTTTATCTGCCTGCTGTCCGTGTTTTTGCTGTCAATGGGGCTTATACCGGCAAAAGTCCATGCCGATGTGCTGATTGAAATTGACGACAGCTTTTGGAGGGCCCATCAAAAGGATTGCGATTATCTTTACCGAAGCTATACAGTGAACGCCCCGGATGGGTATGCTGTCCTGTGGGAGAGTCCCCTGTCGTCTGAACAGCGGGAGGTTCTTGCCAATGAAGTCTCCGTTTACGGCAACTGGCATTACACGGATGATGAGGGCGAAATCTGGTGCGCCGTCACAAACGGCGAGTTCGACAGTCGCGGATATGAAAAAATCAGGGGTTGGATCAAGACCTCGGACTGCCTGGAACCTTTGGATTATATCAGCTTTCGGGAATCCCACGAGCATCAATTTGTGGAGTATGACCCGGCCTATGGCGAAGCGCTGAAAGAGACGGATACAGTGGTCCTTTGGGAATATCCCTGTTCCGGGAAAGTACGGGCGGAAGAGATAGACGCGGAGTGGTTCCGCGAGAGTGGCGGCAGGATCTTCGATACCTGCTGGGAGGATCCCCAGGGCAGGATGTGGGCTTTTGTGGGGTATTGCTACGGCATTCGAAACACCTGGATCTGTCTGGACGATCCGGCTAATGCGAGTATTCCAATGAAGGAAAGCGTCCTACAGCAGAGCTGTGTGAGATACCCGGCCGCGGAGAGCCTGCCGAAGCCGAACAAGGGCGTTACGGCTCTGACGATTGGCACCGTTCTGGCGGTGGTGGCAGTCACAGTCGTGCTGCTGTGGTTCTTCTTTGTCAGGAAGCGCCGGAAAGGATGATTATAAAACAACTTGATTTTTTCCGCGGAATACAATACACTTTAAGAGTAGTTTCATAAAATCAGCGCGGAGGAGCAGAGTAATGAGTGTTCAGGAGTTTAAGCCCGTAAAGGAGGGCAAGGTACGTGAGATATATGACAACGGCGACAGTATGATCATGGTTGCCACGGACAGGATCAGCTGCTTTGATGTCATCCTTAATAATAAGGTGAACAAAAAGGGAGCAGTTCTTACCCAAATGTCAAAGTTCTGGTTTGACATGACGGAGGATATTCTTCCGAATCACATGATTTCCGTGGATGTCAACGATATGCCGGAATTTTTCAGACAGGAGAGGTTTGACGGCAACAGCATGATGTGCAAAAAACTGACCATGATTCCCGTGGAGTGCATTGTGCGCGGATACATTACGGGAAGCGGCTGGGCAAGCTATCAAAAGGATGGGACCGTCTGCGGCATCAGGCTTCCCGAGGGGCTTAAGGAGTCGGACAAGCTGCCGGAGCCTATCTATACCCCGTCCACTAAAGCCGAGATCGGAGATCATGATGAGAATATCTCCTTTGAGCAGAGCGTGGATTACCTGGAGAAGCGTTTCCCGGGAAAGGGCAGGGAGTATGCTGAGAAACTTCGGGATTACACCATTGCTCTCTACAAAAAGTGTGCGGACTATGCGCTGACAAAGGGAATTATTATCGCGGACACCAAGTTTGAGTTCGGCCTGGATGAGAACGGTAATATTGTCATCGGTGACGAGATGTTGACTCCAGACAGTTCCCGCTTCTGGCCCGCGGAGGGCTATGAGCCGGGACACGGGCAGCCTTCCTTTGACAAGCAGTTTGCCAGGGACTGGCTGAAAGCCAATCCGGACAGCAACTGGACTCTGCCTCAGGATATTGTGGACAAGACCATTGAGAAATACTTGCAGGGCTACGAGCTTCTGACGGGAAAGCCGCTGGAAAAGTAACCGGATATGCCTGAACAGCCTCCCGGGAGTGTGATGCTTCCGGGAGGTTTGCTACATGCAATCTGCATGACTGCATGAATCTGAAGAGGTAGAGGAGAAAATAAATGCGGGAATACAATGGAAAGACATTTATTGAAAATCAGTCCCACACGATGGAAGAACTGCTGGAAATCGTCTCAATCCTGCGCAGTCCTCAGGGCTGTTCCTGGGACAGGGCGCAGACTCATGAATCCCTGCGGGAATGCCTGGAGGAGGAGACCGGCGAGGTGATTCAGGCAGTTGAGCGGAAGGATGACGAAAATCTGTGCGAGGAGCTTGGAGACCTGTTGCTGCAGGTGCTCCTGCACTGTGAAATTGCAAGGGAGAGGGGGGCTTTCGGCTTTGACGATGTGATTCAGGTGCTGTCGGACAAGCTGATCCGCAGACATCCCCATGTGTTTGGCGACGTGAAGCGGCCGGAGAACCCGGAGGAAGCCCTGGCACTCTGGAAAGAGGTAAAGCGGATGGAGAAAGAGCGGAAAAGTTTTTAGGAAAAACTTGGAGAAATTTTTTGATTGTGCTATACTTAATTCAGGATGTATGTTATAATGTAAGCGCTTACATAAGAAGGTATTAGTGTGAGAAAGGAGAGGTGTGTTACAGTGGAATTGAGAACAGCAGTATCACCCAGAGATGTGAAGCATTATACCACAGAGCGCCTGCGCGAGGAATTCCTGATCCAGAATCTTTTCGTGCCCGGCGAGATCAAGCTGGTATACAGCCACATTGACAGAATCATTACAGGAGCGGCGGTGCCTGTAAAGCCCCTTACCCTTACGGCGGGGGACGAGCTTCGGGCGGAGTATTTCTGCCAGAGGAGGGAATTGGGAGTCATCAACATCGGCGGAGCGGGGACCATCACCGTGGACGGCAAGATCTACAAGGTGGGCTTCAAGGAAGCAATGTATATCGGAATGGGGTCGAAGGAAATTGTTTTTGCCAGCGATGATCCGGCCAGCCCTGCAAAATATTACCTGAATTCTGCACCGGCCCACAGGACATGCCCTACCGTGCTGATCAAGCCGGAGGGAGAGCCGGAGGAGGGTGTAGTTATTGTGAAGCAGGAGAACAAGGTGGAGCTTGGAACTCTTGAGGACGCAAATCACAGGATTTTATGCAAGTATATCCTGCCCGGTCAGGTAGAAAGCTGCCAGCTGGAGATGGGGATGACAAAGTTGGAGCCCGGCAGCGTGTGGAATACCATGCCCTGTCACACCCATGACAGACGTATGGAGGTTTATCTCTACTTCGAGATGCCTGAGGACGCTTTTGTGATGCACTACATGGGTGAACCCAATGAGACCCGCCACATTGTCATGAGAAATGAGGAGGCTGTGATTTCTCCCAGCTGGTCCATTCATTCTGGCTGCGGCTCCAGAGCATATACATTTATCTGGGGCATGGTAGGCGAGAATCAGGACTTTGATGACATGGACGGCGTAGCAATGAAGGATTTAATGTAACTTTATATAATCACAATTCAACCAAAAAGGAGACAATCAAATGGAAAATTTTTTAAACTTTTCACTGGAGGGCAAAGTAGCTCTTGTGACAGGCGCGTCCTACGGTATCGGGTTCGCCATTGCTTCCGCGTACGCTGAGGCGGGCGCAACCGTTGTTTTCAACGACATCAAGCAGGAGCTGGTGGACAAGGGTCTGGCGGCATACGCTGAGAAAGGCATCAAGGCTCACGGTTATGTCTGCGACGTTACCAACGAGGAAGCTGTCAACGCAATGGTTGCACAGATTGAGAAGGAAGTGGGCGTGATCGACATTCTGGTGAACAATGCCGGAATCATCAAGAGAATTCCCATGACCGAGATGACGGCGGCTGAGTTCAGACAGGTTATCGATGTAGACCTGAACGCACCCTTCATCGTATCCAAGGCGGTTATTCCTTCCATGATCAAAAAGGGTCACGGCAAGATCATAAACATCTGCTCCATGATGTCCGAGTTGGGACGTGAGACTGTTTCCGCGTATGCGTCTGCAAAGGGCGGCCTGAAGATGCTGACCAGAAATATCTGTTCTGAGTATGGTCAGTACAACATTCAGTGTAACGGCCTTGGACCCGGCTATATTGAGACTCCCCAGACTGCTCCTTTGCGTGAGAAGCAGCCCGATGGCAGCAGGCATCCTTTCGACCAGTTTATTTGTGCCAAGACTCCTGCCAACAGATGGCTGAAGCCGGAGGAACTGACAGGCCCCGCTGTGTTCCTGGCTTCCGAGGCTTCCAACGCGGTAAACGGACACATTCTCTATGTGGACGGCGGCATCCTGGCTTACATCGGCAAGCAGCCGGAATAGACGAACACCACAAAGCCAAGTTGACGGACATACAGCTGCCATGCTCGCATGAGCAGATGTATGTCTGGCAATTAGGCGCGTGAAACGCCCCTGGAACGCGAAGCGTTACAGGGTGTGGTGTGAGTCGGCGGAAAAACTAAGTTTTAGGAGGCTAATTTACCATGAAAATAGCATTAATCAATGAGAACAGCCAGGCGGCGAAAAATGAGATGATCTGCGCTACTTTGAAAAAGGTTGTGGAGCCTATGGGACATGAAGTGTTCAATTACGGCATGTGCGGCGCTGAGGACCCTAACTCCCTGACCTATGTGCAGAACGGCATCCTTGCGGCTGTGCTGCTGAACTCCGGGGCGGCGGATTATGTGATCACCGGCTGCGGCACGGGAGAAGGGGCAATGCTTGCCTGCAACTCCTTTCCAAAGGTGCTGTGCGGACATATCGAGTCTCCTCTGGACGCTTACCTGTTTTCCCAGGTAAATGACGGAAACTGTGTGGCCCTTCCCTTTGCCGAGAATTTCGGCTGGGGCGGCGAGCTGAATCTTCAATACATTTTTGAAAAGCTGTTCTGCGCTCCCGGCGGCGGTGGATATCCCCCTGAGAGAGTCGAGCCTGAACAGAGAAACAAAAAGATTTTGGACAAGGTGAAGGAGGTAACGCATACGGATATGGTTACCATTCTGCAGAACCTTGACCGCGACCTGGTGAAGGGTGCGCTTTCCGGAGATAAATTCAAAGAGTATTTCTCTGCAAACTGCAAGTGTGATAAGATTGCGGCAGCAGTGAAGGAGATTCTTGCCTGAGAGCGGAGTCATTAATTGTTTGTGCCGCAGAAGCGGCAGAAAGGTGTAAATATGAATGCAGTATTAGAGCAGATTAGTAAAATCGGTATTGTACCTGTTGTGAAGATTGACAGGGAGGAGGATGCTCTGCCCCTGGCAAAGGCGCTGTGTGCAGGCGGCCTTCCCTGTGCGGAGGTAACTTTCCGCACCAGTGCGGCTGCAGGTGCCATCAAGATCATGACGGAGAATTTCCCTGACATGTGCGTGGGTGCGGGAACTGTTCTGAATGCGGAGCAGGTTGACGCGGCGGTGGCTGCGGGAGCAAAGTTTATCGTAAGTCCCGGCCTGAACCCCAAGACCGTAAAGTATTGTATTGACAAGGGTGTGCCCATCACGCCCGGTACTTCCAGCCCTTCGGATATCGAGCAGGCTATAGAGTTCGGACTTGATGTAGTGAAGTTTTTCCCTGCGGAGCAGTCCGGCGGTCTGGCAAAGATCAAGGCTATGGCGGCGCCTTATGTGAACATGAAGTTTATGCCCACAGGTGGCGTCAATGCAAAGAATCTGACTTCCTATCTTGATTTCCCCAAGATCATCGCCTGCGGCGGTTCCTGGATGGTGCCCGGTGACCTGATCAACGAGGGAGCATGGGACAAGATTGAGGCTCTGACAAGAGAAGCAGTGCAGACTATGCTCGGCTTTGAACTGGCTCATATAGGCATCAATGCAGCAAACGAGGAGGAAGCCATGAAGGCGGCAAATCGCTTTGCATTCCTGTTCGGTATGCCTGCAAAGGTTGGCAACAGCTCCATCTTTGCGGGAACTGCAGTTGAGGTGATGAAGACTCCTTTCAAGGGCACAAACGGACATATTGCAATCCGTACCAACTATATTGAGAGGGCAGTGAATTACATGAGCACCGTCCTTGGCGTAGAGTTCGAGGAGCCTAAGAAGGATGACAAGGGCAAGTATAAGGCTATCTATCTGAAGGAAGAGGTAGGCGGGTTCGCAGTGCATCTGGTGCAGAAATAACGCTTTGGATAGGCCCAAAGAGGTGGCCCAAGCCCCTCTTGCGATGGCGCTGAATAGTTGGAAAACGAAAAAAGAAAAGGGGAATTTACAACAATGGCAAAGGTAATAACCATGGGTGAGATCATGCTGAGACTGTCCACCCCCAATTTTGAAAAGTTTATTCAGGCTGACGAGTTCGACATTAACTACGGCGGCGGAGAAGCAAACGTAGCGGTATCTCTGGCAAACTACGGGCATGACGCTGAGTTCGTCACTGCTGTTCCTGCAAACGAGATCGGCGAGTGTGCAGTAGCAGCTCTGAGAAAGTACAATGTAGGCACGAAGCACATTGCAAAGTGCGGCGAGAGACTTGGAATCTATTTCCTGGAGAGCGGATCTTCCATGAGACCCTCCAAGGTGGTTTATGACAGAGCTCATTCTTCCATCTCTACGGCTACCGCTGCAGATTTTGATTTCGATGAAATATTCGAGGGTGCAGACTGGTTCCACTTCACGGGCATCACCCCCGCTGTCTCTGATGCAGCTGCAGTGCTGACAGAGGAGGCTCTGAAGGCGGCAAAGAAACATGGCGTAAAGGTTTCCGTGGACCTGAACTTCCGCAAAAAGCTGTGGAGTTCCGAGAAGGCACAGAAGGTTATGAAGAATCTGATGCAGTATGTCGATGTCTGCATCGGCAACGAAGAGGACGCAGAACTGGTGCTGGGCTACAAGCCGGGCAAGACCGATGTTACCAGCGGCGACCTGGAACTTGCGGGCTACAAGTCCATCTTCGAGCAGATGGTGGCGGATTACAACTTTGAATACTGCGTTTCCTCTCTGCGCGTCAGCCACTCCGCTTCCGACAACGGCTGGTCAGCATGTATTTACTCCAGGGATACCAAGGAGTTCTATCATTCCAAGGAGTACAGCATCCATCCCATCGTTGACCGTGTGGGCGGCGGCGATTCCTTTGCAGGCGGCGTCATCTGTGGTATGCTGGACGGCAAGAACTTCAAGGATGCCCTTGAGTTCGGTGTTGCTGCTTCCGCACTGAAGCACACCATCCCCGGTGACTTCAACCTGGTTTCCAGAAAAGAGGTTGAGACGCTTGCAGGCGGAGACGCTTCCGGACGTGTTCAGAGATAAGAATAGGTACAAGAATTGTTATAAAAATTCAGTCGGCGGATTAAAAAGGGATTGACTTTTCCCAGGAGAAATGCTAAGATGATACTGGCGCAGAACATAAGCTGAGTATGCGGAAGTGTCGCAACAGGCATACGAGCAAGACTAAG
>JAIDME010000026.1 GCA_029050705.1 Acetatifactor sp. | reverse complement strand
CTCCTGTTAAAGACCGGGCGCATAGTCGCAATGTACCGTTTATTGTTTTCCAGACGCTTGATGTTTTCCAGATTCAGTTTTTCTTCCACAGTTAATCTCCCGTATCACATATATTGCAGTTCACCACTATATTTTACTGAATATGCGGCCTTAATTCAATAGTTTCCTTGAAAAAAGTAAAAAGGACAGCCATGGGGTGACTGTCCTTTTTAGAGAAGGTATTTCTTTCTTATGGGGTATAGCAAAAACTATACAATGTATTGGGGGGTTACGCATATTATAATAGCATTTGTAATCTCATTTGACTATTCCAAAAATTCACAAAATTCACAAAACCGGTTCTTGAATTTTGTATATTTTTACCAAATTTTTGGCCCTAATTACGCTTAAAGTGATTCTGCGGTTCCGACAGTTCCTGTAAACAGTGCTTCAAATTCTTCCCTGCCGATCTTCTCCTTCTCCAACAGAAGCTTTGCACAGCTATGGAGCACCTGCTCATTCTCCTTAATGATCATCTTTGCCCTGGAATAGCATTCTTTGATGATTGCCTTCACTTCCCGGTCTATCTCCCCGGCTACCGCCTCACTGTGAGACTTTGCATGGGCGAGATCCCGGCCGATAAACACTTCGTCATCATCGTCATCATAACATATAACACCAATATTCTCTGACATGCCAAAGCGGGTCACCATTCTTCTTGCCACCTTAGTTGCCCTCTTGATGTCGCTTGAGGCGCCCGTGGTAATATCCTTGAAGATAATCTCCTCGGCAATTCTTCCGCCCAGAGACACCATGATATCCTGAAGCATCTGCCCCTTTGTCAGGTAGATTTCATCCTTTTCCGGCAGAGGCATGGTATAGCCCGCCGCCCCCTGGCCCGTGGGTATAATGGATACGGTATATACCGGACCCACATCCGGCAGCACATGAAACAGAATTGCATGACCGGCCTCGTGATAAGCCGTAATCCTTTTCTCCTTTTCAGAAATGATGCGGCTCTTTTTCTCCGCGCCGATTCCCACCTTGACGAATGCCTTGCGAATATCATCCTGACACAGGTACGCCTTTCCGCCTTTCGCAGCATTAATGGCAGCCTCATTCAGCAGATTTTCAAGGTCAGCGCCGGTAAACCCTGCAGTGGTCTGGGCAATCTGCTTCAGATCAACATCCTCGGACAACGGTTTGTTCCGGGCATGAACCTTCAGGATTTCCTCTCTGCCGCCCACGTCGGGAGTACTCACAGCTACCTTTCTGTCGAAACGCCCGGGACGAAGAATGGCAGGGTCCAGAATGTCCACCCTGTTGGTGGCGGCCATAACAATGATTCCCTCATTGACGCCAAACCCGTCCATCTCCACCAGCAGCTGGTTCAACGTCTGTTCGCGCTCATCATGTCCACCGCCCATGCCGGTTCCCCGGCGTCTGGCCACAGCGTCGATCTCGTCAATAAACACGATACATGGCGCATTCCTTTTCGCTTCCTCAAACAGATCGCGGACCCTGGATGCGCCCACGCCCACATACATCTCCACGAAATCCGAACCGGAGATACTGAAGAAGGCAACGTTCGCCTCTCCCGCCACTGCCTTTGCCAGCAGCGTCTTACCTGTTCCGGGAGGGCCCTCCAGCAGTACCCCCTTGGGTATTCTGGCTCCCATTCTGTTGTATTTTCCGGGATCCTTCAGAAAGTCAACGATTTCCTGCAGATCCTCCTTTTCCTCGCTCAGTCCCGCCACCTGATCAAAGGAGATGGTCTTATCACCCTTGAACATCTTGGCCCGGCTTCTGCCAAAGTTCATCATCTTGGCATTTCCCGCGCTCGCCCCGGCATTTTGGGCATTGATCATCATAAAGAGAAAAATTCCCACCACGATTACGATCAGCATAGGCACCAGGGTAGTCAGCAACCAGCTCTGACGCGGCACATCGCTGACCATGGGGTCAAACCCGTACGACCGGATAAGCGTCTCCATCTCGATCACATCCGTCACATACAGCGTTTTGTTCTCCCCGCTCTTCAGCACAATATCCAGCGCACCTGTGGGAGTCTCACCATTCAGCTTAATTTGCACGCTGGTAATATTGCCGGCCTCCAAATCCGTGAAAAATTCCCCCTTGGTGTAGTCCTCCTCTATCTTCCGGCTCACAATATTAAAAACCAGAACGATTGACAGCATAAAAAGAATAAAAACAAAAAAAGAATAAAATCCTCTGCCTTCTCGCCTCAACATTTAAAGCCTCCTATTTGTCAAATTCCACTACTCCGATATACGGCAGATTGCGGTACATCTGGTCATAGTCCAGGCCATATCCCACCACAAACTCATCAGGAATTTTAAATCCTGTGTAATCCACCTTCACGTCAATGACACGCCTGTCAGGTTTATCCAGTAAGGTACAGAGCCGCAGGGATGCCGGCCCTCTGTCATGCAGCATCTCCATCAGATAGCTCAGCGTCCTGCCGCTGTCCACGATATCCTCCACCACCAGCACATCCTTGCCTTGCAGAGATTCATCCAAATCCTTCACGATCTTCACCACTCCGCTGGATTTGGTATCGCTTCCATAGCTGGATACCGACATAAAATCAAGAGATACTGGAACAGTAATTCGCTTTGCCAGTTCACACATAAAAAAGCTGCCGCCCTTCAGCACGCACACCATATGAATGCTTTTCCCTGCATAATCCCTGCTGATCTGTTCTCCGATTTCCCTGATTCTCGCCGCCACCTCTTCTTCCGACAAAAGAACTCTGATATGCTCTGACATTTTCTCCTCCGTTTCACTGTCTGCGCAGTTTCCTTTTAATTTTACCTGTAAAATACGTTTTGTATTCCTGTCAGCCTTATAATATTCACTGCTTCGGTATCCGATCAGCCATAAAACATGGCTGCCCTCCGCCAGCACGGGAATCCGGTCTCTCATCTCTCGGGGTATCTTCTCCCCGATCATGTACTCCTTTAAAGACTTATGGATGGTATTCCCTCTGCCGTCCGACAGAGTGAGATAATCACCTGTCTGCCGAAAACGGAGAACCGGAGATTCTTTTATTTTATCACAGTCAAACCGTTTCGTATACCGATTTTCAGGAACTTTCTCTGCATCATTGACAAAAAACCGGGTAATTTCCAGTTCCGGCAGCTCTCCCGGCTGCTGTTCCTGCTGCTCTGCCTCCCGTCGTCCGGCAGCCACCTTCCCATAACGCCTGCGGAAACAGATGCCATAGGGCAGGCTGATACTGCGGTTTCCCTCCTTTTCAAACAGGCTTAAAATTTCTTCCACATGCACCGCGGAAATATCCTTTCCCGTGGGTGAAAGCTCCTCGGCAAGAACAAGAATCATTCTCTTTTGCAGGACAGGATGACAGGCAAGAAATCCGGCAATATCAATTTCCAGCTCCTTCCCCTTGCATTCGGATGCACGAATCGTACAGTGTTCCAGTGCCTCAAGAGTCTGCTGCCGCAGATAGTCCTCCGTCTCGGACAAAATATCCGCCGTCCTGCACATATGACTCACCACCCTGGCGGAAACTTCCTGCTCCGCCCAGGGCAGAAGATGATGTCGGATACGGTTTCTGGTGTATTCGTCCTCGCCGTTAGTGGCGTCCGTCCGCCAGGGAATCCGCCTCTCCTCCAGATATTCCTCTATCTCCCGGCGCTCCAGGCAGAGCACAGGGCGGATTATTTCCGCCCGGCGGATTATCTCCTCCCGGCAGTCAATATTCGTCCTCACCGGCTCTATGCCCCGCAGTCCTTTCAGGCCGCTTCCCCGAAAAAGATGAAACAGTATGGTCTCTGCCCTGTCGCCTGCATTGTGGGCCACCGCGATCTTTGTTCCGCCGAACTCCTCTGCTGCCTTTTGAAAAGCATTATAGCGCGCACGTCTCCCCGCATCCTCCTCGGAACATTTCTCCTGAGCCGCCAGTTCTCTCACATCCGCAGACTCCAGCCGAAAGTTAAGTCCCTGCTCCCGACAAAGCGCCTCCACCCAGGCTGCATCCTCCGCCGCAGCATTTCCCCGGATACCATGGTTCACATGAACAACTGCCATTTCAAAGGGCACTCTTTTTCTGTATTCCAATAACAGAAATAAGAGGCAAACAGAGTCTGCCCCTCCTGAAACCCCGAGGATAAGCTTATCCCCGGGGTGTATCATCCCATGTTTTTCCACAAAGGAAAAAACCTTTTCTTCCACCTGCTTTACCATATAAAAAATGGTATCCTATTCTGAAAAAAATGTCAAGCATCTACCATCTCAAGCAGTTTCCCTGTAATATCCGCCATGTCTGAGGATACCTGCTTTGTGTCGTGGGAAATCTGTACATTTTGTTCCACTACATTGGAAATTCTCCCAATCTGACTGACAGCACTGGTTACAGTGTCCACATTGCGCCGTACCATTTCGGTAATTTCCGTAACATCCCGATTGGCCCTCTCAATGTTCTCTACTACAACATCAAAGGCTGCCACCGTCTGGTCCGTAATTTCCTGTCCGCTTTCCACTGCCTTTATAGAATTCGTGATCAGTTCCGTAGTTTCTTTTGCCGCAAGTGAGCTTCTGTTGGCAAGTTCGCCGACCTGAGTCGCCACAACCGCAAATCCGCGCCCCATCTCACCGGCTCTTGCTGCTTCTATGGAAGCATTCAGAGAGAGCATATTAGTCTGCTCAGCAATGGAATTTATTTCGCCGATGATCTTCTCAATAGCCGCGGACATATCACTAATGTTCTGCATGGATTTTTTCAGCAGCTCCATCTGTGATTGTGTCTGCTGAATCTCCTGTACGGTATTTCCCGTTTCCTCCGTGATTTTTACAGAGGCATTTACACTGCTGCTCAGTTCCTGTGTCAATTGAGACATAATCTGCTCCAAATCAGCTACAGCCTTTTCCTGTTCACCTGTACCGCGATATATGCTGTCCGCATTTGTCAAGGTTGCGCCGGATGCCTCGTTTAACTCGGAACACGCACTTTTGACATTTTGTATCAGCAGCCTGTTTTGCTCTACGTCCTCCTTCTGCCGTTCCACCAGCAATTCGTTTTCATTGATCTTCTGACAAATACCGGCCACCATTTTATTAATGCTCTCGGAAAGCTGTGTAAACTCCGAATTTCCCTGCTCGTTTACGGTAATCCCAAAATCGCCTCCCGAAATTTTTTTCATAGAGTCGGTAATACGGTTGATACCCTGGACAATCTTTCCGTCCACCATTCTGCTGATCATAAACAGCAGGATTCCGAAAATAATGATCATACTGATGGAAACAACCAGGGTCTGGCTGTTCCGATCCCTGTAGTATTCGCCGGATGGCATAAAAGTACCTATGACCTGACCGTTGTATTCGGATGCAACATAATATCCCCTCACGCCGTTAATTTTAGCACTGCCTTTTCCCGTATAATTTGACGGGAACCCGGCACTAACAGCAGAAGTCCCGATGAGTGCAGCATTCGGGTGAGCCAGGATCATTCCGCTCTGAGGGTCGATTGCATAGATATATCCGCTGTCACCAAAGTCAATATCCCGCAATACAACCGATATTTCCGTTCCCGCAAGCATACTTTCCAATACTTCAGGACGTACACCAACCTGTACAAATCCCTTCGCGTCCTTCCTTGCCACGCCGATATACTGCATCATAATTCCTTCGGCTACGTTTTGCTGCGGCTCCTGCACGATCTCTATGGAAGGGTCATCCACGATCACCATAAAAGCATTGGACTGTTCACCGCTCTTCATATCAAAACCGATATAGGCCTCAATCGTACTGCTGGTAATGATTCCGTCTTCATCAATAATATGTAATTCATTCACCATCAGCCGTTCCTTGATTTCGTTTAATTTAGCAGCATTTCCGTATATAGTATCGTCAGCAGCCAGCATATCCGCGAAAGCCTTTGATTTGGCAAGGCTGTTTTCACCCACACTTTCCGTGAGCTGAGCTATGTTCTCTTCATTGCCGGCGAGCCGTTCCTTAACCTCCTCCAGCTTGTCCAGGCTGCCGGCGGTATTATTATTCCGGCTTACAACAGTCTGCAGCACAAACACCGCGGTAATCGTAAAGAGAAGCGCTACCAACATGTAAATAAACAGGCGCTGGGTAAAAATTTTTTTCATTGACTATCGTCCCCCTCGTAAAAAATTTATCTTTTTATTATAGTAAATCACTCTACACATAACATAGATACCAAAAAACCGAAAAAGGTTCCCGATATTTGGGGGATTATGCAAAGACCCTAATCTGCAAAATATCTAAATACCATTATTTAAAATATCCTTGTTTTGATTAACGGCATCTATGCATTTTCATCATAACCTTTTAACTCTATGCAACATTATCAAGTGATGAGTTTAATTTAGTGCACAAAAAAGTAGAGACTTTTTGAAATCTCTACCATCCTGTCTGTTATTTTCAATTACTTACAACAACTCATAGTAATGCATCCTCAAGCATTTTATCGAGCATATGCTCAAAATCGTCAAATTCCCCGCTGAGTTCTCCCGACGGGTTATCCAGTTCACAATACCTCTTTGTGTTCAAATCATAAACATACCAGCTTATACTTCCTTCCCCTAAAAAAAGATATTGTTTTTGCCATTCGTTTTCATACCAGACTTTGTTACAATCAATCAGCCCGTTTATATGCTGATTGGGCGATTCTTTCAGCAGTGGTTCATCAACCCCATAAAGAAGGAAGCCGTTATATTCGATGCCATTTACAGTTTTCAAAATTTTGAGATATTCCTCCGGCAAGTCGATACCCAATTCGTCTTTTACGGCTTTTACAAACGCCTGCGCTTCCTCCTCCGAAACGCCGCCATTTATGTCCGCACCGTACTTTTTTTCTTCCCGTCTGATTTCCTCTAAACGTTCTTTCCACATTTTAGCATCCTCCTATTTTTACCGACTGATAAT
>JAIDME010000259.1 GCA_029050705.1 Acetatifactor sp. | reverse complement strand
AATGCAGGCGTGAAGATATATGAATATACGCCGGGATTTGTCCATGCAAAGGTTTTTGTGAGCGACGATAAGAAAGCAGTAGTGGGGACAATTAATCTGGATTACCGGAGTTTTTACCATCATTTTGAGTGTGGTACATTCCTCTACCAGACAGATTGCATAGCAGATATTGAGCGTGATTTTCAGAATACGCTTGAAAAATGCCGTCATGTTACGCCCACAAGCATACGGAATGAAAAAAAGAGTTATAAACTGATGGGCAGTCTTTTGAAGTTCATAGCGCCGTTACTGTAAAAGTTATTTTTTTGAATAAAATTTATGCTTTTATATGGAGGAAGTAATATGGATATGTTATTAAAATTTATTGTTTGCTTTATTGCTGGAATTGGAGCAGGTTTGGGAACGGGCTTTGCAGGCATGAGTGCTGCTGCTGTAATCAGCCCTATGCTGATTACTTTCTTAAACATGGATGCATATGAAGCAGTAGGGATTGCATTGGCAAGTGATGTGCTGGCAAGCGCAGTAAGTGCGTACACATACGGAAAGAACAGGAACCTTGACATTAAAAACGGACTTATTATGATGGTCAACGTACTGATTTTTACTATTGTCGGGAGCTGGGTATCCAGCCTTCTGCCCAACAGTGCTATGGGCGGTTTTTCTGTGTTTATGACATTTATTCTTGGAATCAAATTTATCGTAAAACCTGTTATGGCGACAAAAGAATCCATGACTGGTGTTTCCGTAAAAAAACGTATAACTCAGTCTGTCCTTTGTGGTATGGCAATCGGTTTTATTTGTGGATTTGTCGGTGCTGGAGGCGGTATGATGATGCTTCTGATTCTGACATCTGTGTTGGGCTATGAATTAAAGACCGCTGTCGGTACAAGCGTGTTTATTATGTCATTTACGGCTCTGACAGGTTCATTCAGCCATTTTGCAATCGCTGGTGCTCCAGATACATGGGTGCTTATATTCTGTGTCTTTTCTACTCTTCTGTGGGCAAGAGTTGCCGCCCGTTTTGCTAACAAGGCGGATGCGGCAACCTTAAACCGTGCAACGGGTATTATTTTGGTCATTCTTGGTGTTGTTATCATGGGAGTCAGACTGATTCAGTTGTAACGGAGGTTGATAGCATGGAAAAAATATCTGTTCTGTTTACACAAAAATATGACTGGTTAGCAAAACTTTTACTAAAAGTTTGTGGCTATCAATATAGCCATGCTTCGCTTTCTCTTGGAAATGAAGATAATATATTTTATAGCTTTAATGTAAATGGATTTTGTAAGGAAAGCTCTGAAAAATTCAAGCGATATGGTGTGGAAAACAGCCTGTTATATGAAACATATGTGAATAATAATGTTTATTATGAATTAAAGCGAAGGGTTGCGGAAATAGATGCGTCGCATAATGAGATGAAATATTCTTATCTTGGAGTATTCTTCTGTTTAATAAAAATACCCTTTTCATGGAAAAATCATTACTTCTGTTCTCAATTTGTCGCGGAAATGCTGGTGGAAACTGGTGCAGTGAAATTAAAGAAAAAATCTTCACTTTATGTGCCGGAGCAGTTAAGAGCAGAATTAGAAAGGCAATGTAACTGGACTAAAACTATAAATATAATTTAGAGGAAAGTAGTTGCTATTATATGTCAGAGAGGATGCAGTACAGAATGTATATATGGGAAATATGTTCCTTGCCCTACGGAAAGTGAGGATGTCAAAGTTGTGCCAGACAGAATCACGCTGATGGGAAAACTCAATCAGGACATAGCCAATATGAAGAAAATGCGGAGGCTGACGAGAGGTGACGGTGCATCCTGTTTAGAAAGCTGTATAGAACCGAGTCCTAGTCTGGCGAAGTTCATATGTATGACGAAAACGATAATGAAATCCTTACATATACTGTGGGCATAAGCTGACAAGGGAAGGAATCGAAAGAGGAAACGAAAGAACATAAGGCTTTGAAGTCTGTCTGCTATGGTGCGTTCCGTGCGGCAAGGCTGGAGGTAAATGCTGGTGGAATGTAAGTGTAGGGTGGCTTTTTTGCAAAGACATAAGAAGATGGTTACATTTATTGGGAAACATTAATAGATATAATAAAAATATTGAGGGATAAAGAAGGGTATAGAAGGTGATAGTATCGGACGCATATTGATGATTGAGTTTAATGGAGAGGATTCTCCGGCTTTTGATGAGGTGATGGAAGTCCTGAAACGCTACCCTGATTTTGAATATGTGCAGATGAATGACGATTCGATACTGTCGGTGCCGGGGCTGGAGATCTACCCCAGCCGCAGGAAGATATACCGCGGACGCAAGGAGATTAGCCTGACAGCAAAGGAGTATGACCTTTTCTACCTTCTGGTGGTGAACAGGGGGCAGGTCCTCACCTATGGGCAGATATACCAGAATGTATGGGGGGATGAAGCGATTGGCAGGGAGAACAATGCCGTGAAATGCCATATCAGAAACCTGCGTGAAAAGCTGTTCAAGGCAATGCCGGATGCCACTTTTGCAATCCGGTGTGTCAGGGAAGTGGGGTACTGCTTTGATGTGAATCCCGAATAATAAATGTATAAACAGTGGTTTGGATGAATGATCCAGGCTGCTTTTTTTTGACCCATTTTAGAGTAAACCTACAAATTCCCATAAAAACATGCCCTATTCTCCAAAACTGTGCCAAGCTGTGTCGTAACTTGCGTTTTTCTACACCGTTACTACACCCAGACTACACTTGACCTACCTTTGCATATTTTATAATTTCCCCGATTGGCAGATTGCCAAGGGGAGGCATACTGGAAAAATCGTGTATCCTCGGAAAGGGAATACCGTGGGCATAGAATGGGCAGGGTCAGGGCATGTGCCGAAAAAAATAAAATATTATACACTTTCCATACACACCGCAGTTCCCAGAGGGGCTGCGGTCTTTTTATGTTCGACACATTCCCCGCCCTTTCTGTTTCGTTATATAGAAAAGCCCATAATCCTACAAAAGAGCGCACCCCGCAAAAAGGGCATGCGCTCTTTTGCTGTCAGGGGAAGATGCCGCAGCCCACCGTTTGTCCTTCGTTTTCTGAAATTCGGAAATGAAGGAGGACAAGCCTATGGCAAAGGCATACAGAATCCCGGATTATAAGAAGATGTATCCGGAAGCCAAAGAGGAAGTGATCAACCTGCTTAGAACCACAGAAAGAAAAATGCAGTACCAGGAATATGACCTCAAGACGGAGCAGACCGTCATAAACCAGGAGGATCAGACCATAACAACCATACCCAGCAGGGAAGATTCCCTTGAACGGTTGATAGAACAGGAGATGCAGTTTGCAGGGGAGTCAGAAAGCGTGGAAGAAACCGTGCTGCGCAGGCTTCGGTATGCACAGTTACATAAGGCCCTTTCTATGCTGTCTGATGATGAACGGGAGCTGATAGACCGCCTGTTTTTCCAGGGGCAGACTGTAAGGGAAGTGGCGATGGGCATGGGTATATATCCCAATGCTGTGCATAAGCGGAAAAAACGCATCCTTGGGAAACTGAAAAGATTTTTTGAAAAAAATTAAATTTTAGGGTGTACAAAACGCTCTGCCAACGTGGAAGTAAGTAGAGGGAAATTTTTTCTTCCCCTCTGCCCATTGAAAAATACCGCCGCCAGGCGGTCATATCCAGCAGCATAGATACGTTAGCTGTCCAGCTTGATAAAGCAAAGCGGTGCGGAGGACACGCCAAGACCACCTGCAGGGAAAACCTGTCAAAAAGATCACATCAAAGGTGCAGAGCGGAAAATGTCCGTCCCAAGGCGGCCTGTGGCGGGCCGTTTGCCATGACATGGACAGCCTATAATGATACTTCCGTCCAGTCACAGCCCCGCAGGAGCGGGATCACGCAATGAGGGCGGCTCGGAGAGAACCTCGGAGGGGTTAGAACCCCATGACGGCCTTAAGCCAGGGCCGGTCTTTGTCTGCTGCCTATGGGCGCATCCTGCGCCCGCTCCGGGGAGTAGTGTCGAACAGGGGCAGATTGAAATAAAAGACGAAGGACAAGCATTTTCTGGGCTGGAGAATTTTCCAGACGGGAAATGTTTTCATGATAGAAACTACGGCGGCAGACTGCCAGGGAGCCGGGAGGATGTTCAAAACGGCCATGAAGGGGGCTGCCGCCGTCCTTGTGTCATGAAAAATAAGGGATGGAGAATTTGAAAGTGTATGTTTTTACAGGAGGGAATGCATGGATCAGAAAACAATTGACATGGTAAACCGGATCATGGATACGGAGAGGATGGGATATGCTTATGTGTACCCGTCAGATGGAAGTGCAAGGGAGGAATACCTGGTCTCAACAACGCCTGAGAACCTGGCAGATTTTATCAGCAGCCATCGTGACGCGAACAGGTTAACTGTCACAGACATTGCGGACAGGCCCCTCCTTGACATCAGCGGAGGCCTTATCAATGGCAATCCGGGACCGGGGGTACGCACAAAGATACTCAACAGGCTGGCGCAGATCCAGACAGGGGAGAAGGCAGCCGGGGAAGTCCTCCAGCTTGACAGGCGGCAGGCGGACGAATATTTTGCGGCGGAGGACAGGGCGGCAGCCATGGCGGAATACGGCATGGAGTGCGGCATGGGATAGGAAGATGAATGCGGGGAAGGAGGAAACGGACATGAACATCAAACGGGGCGATATTTACTATGCAGACCTGGCGCCTGTGGTCGGGAGCGAGCAGGGCGGCACCCGGCCCGTGCTGATCATACAGAACGACATGGGGAACCGGCACAGCCCCACGGTGATCGCGGCGGCCATTACCAGCAGGCAAAAAAAGAAACCACTCCCCACCCACATCAGGTTGGAGGACAGCCCCCGCGGGCTGGAACAGGAATCCACCGTCCTGCTGGAACAGGTGCGCACCATTGACCGTGCCAGGCTGAAGGAATACATAGGCCGGGCGGGCAGGGCGACCATGCAGGACGTGGACCATGCCATTGCGGTCAGTTTCGGGCTGGACGGGATACTTTTCCCCCAGGAGGAACAGGAACCACAGGCAGGGAAAGAGAGAGATTAGAAGCCCTCCGGCAGACGGATGCAGGAGGGCAGAAAGGGGGCAGCTTATGGAAAGCAGGAAACGGGCATGGACATACTGCTCGATTGATGCGCCGGAGGATGAAAATGATGCATTAAAGAAACAGCGCCAGCAGCTCTGTGAATATGCAGAGCAGATGGAATTTGCGGTGACTGGCAGTTCCAGTGACATAGGGAGGAAACCGCTGTGGGAGCGCGCCGGTTTCAGGCGTTTTGTGGATGCGGCAACCAAGGGGGAAGTGGACATCCTGCTTGTGGCAAGCCGCCGCTGCCTGACGCATTCGTCCATGCAGATGGCGCAGCTCCAGGCACTGGCGCAGGACTGCGGCCTGAAGGTGTATTCCCCGCTGACCGGGCCAATGGAACTGTTATAGACAGAAGAAAGGAGGCAGGCATGGACCAACGGGAATTTGAACACTGGCAGGCGGTGACTTCCAGCAGCCGGCATATGTGGGTTGAGGATGCGGTGACACGGATGAACGGGCGCGGCTGTCTTTATTACAGCGGCGGGGAATCAGGGATCTATATGCGCATCACCCAGGACGGGACCCTGCAGGTAGGGAGTTATGAGGGAGCCATCCCCCATATCGGGGAAGCCCTGTTCAAGCCGGAGGCGAAAAAGGAATGCGGCAGTTTTAACGAGGCATTCCAGCTGGCCTGCGAGCTGGGCGGAAAGAAGTTTCTGGCGGATATGTTCTCCGGCAGCCAGATCCCCCAGGAGATAGAGACTGGAGGCATGGCGCCCATGCAGATGTAACACAGGAAAGCCGCAGGGTGTGGAGAACAGGATCACGGACAGAAAGAAACATATGGAGATGGAAGGAGGCAGAGACATGGCGCGGATCATAATGGGAACGGCAGTATTTATCATACTTTTTCTGGTAGCCATTTATGTGGTGGCTGGCATAGCGGTCAGCGTAGCAGGGAGCTACCAGACAGACTGAAACCCTTTGTCGGTTCTGCTTTATTTCCGGCAGACATGTTTGGTGGGTATGGATATAGATAACATCACGCCTACACGGTATACTGTGTATGGCGTCAGGGAAGGAGGCGGAAGCGGATGCGGCGGTACAGCGTAGGGACCATATCGGAAGGGGCAACAAAGTATTTCTTTATCCGTGACTGCGAGACCATGGAGATCGTGCTGCTGCCTTCCAAGTACCTGAAGCATAAGACAAAAGCCAACCGCTCGCCCAATACTGTGAAACGGGCGGCCTTTGCAATCTGCTACTACCTGGAATACCTGAAAGAGATCCCGATGGAGGCCACACAGGTCTACGGGCTGGACTACGAAAAGCAGAATGAGCACTTTGTGAATTTCCTGCACTGGCTGAAAGCCGGGAACCACAAGCAGGAGGACAGCCAGAGGGCGATCAACAATGGGACCTGCAACGCATACCTTGAGGATGTGTTCAGGTTCTATCTTTTTGTGGAGGCAGAGTTTGAACAGTTCGGGAGCCTGAAAGTGCTGTCCTACAATTACCATGTGGCGGCAAATGCAGTAGGTGTCCAGAAGAAACTGCGGTACCAGTCCTTCAAAGGGTACCTGAAAGCAGAGGAACGGAAGGTCAGGCCGGCGGAACATGATGAGATCACCACGATCCTGCAGGCATGCACCAACTGCCGCGACCAGCTGCTCATCCTGATGCTTGCGGAAACGGGCTTCCGGATCGGGGAGATCCTCGGCGTGGACTACACCCACGATATCGACTACCAAAGGCATATGGTAGGCGTCTATTTCCGGGATGACAACGAGAACGAGGCCAGGGCAAAGAATGCGGAGTACCGGAAAGCGAAGGTCAGCGATGAGACCTTTGAATTCCTGATGTACTACCTTGCGGAATACCGGGAACTCCTGCAGCACCAGCGCCTCCTGTTCATCAATATCACGGGGGACACGGCGGGGCAGCCGCTCAAGGTGGACAGCGTCTATGACATGCTGGAGCGGATGGAGAAAAAGACAGGGATATCCCTGACGCCGCACATGCTCAGGAGGTATTTCGCCAACATGCGCCGCAAGGCCGGGTGGCGGCTGGAACTGATCCAACAGGCCCTTGGGCATAAGCACATCGACACTACCATCAGGTACCTGAACATCGTGGATGACGAGCTGCTGGAGGCCAGCAGGGAATTTTATGAAAAGCATTCCGCCATGTATGGCGTGGAGAAGCTGCTATAGGAGGTGATGCGGGATGCCAGCCTATGCGTTACAATGGGCCGGGCCGCGGGAACAGGACGGCAGGGAGCCGCCAAGCCTGGTCAACGAAGAACTGGAAGCCTGCACGGAGGTGCAGGGCGTGGGCAGGAACAAGCTGAAACGGTTCCTGCTGGAGATGAGGGTCCACAGCATTGCAGAGATGGACTACCCACTGCGGCAGGCATATGAGAAATACCTGAAAGACGAACAGGACATCCAACAGACAGACCGCTACCTGCTGGCATATGACAGGGTAAAGCAATACTCCATCCGCCAGCAGATGCAGACGCTGGCAGGGCGCCAGCAATGCCGGTGGCAGATGGGGGACCAGGTGCTGTTCATCCCCTACCACCCGGACCAGGCACTGGCAATGGAATTTGACTCCGTGAGGAATAAAAGCAACATGGTCTGGGATTTTACCAGAACCTGCCCCCTTACATTAAAGGAGCAGATATTCACGGCGCTGAATGCCATGATCGACAGGTTCAAGGAACCCAGGCGGAGGGAACAGAAGCTGACAGGGCTGCAGTACCTGTACGATTTCTGCGTGGAGGCTGGCATCGGGGACATCGGGAAGATGGACGGGCAGCAGACACGGCAGTTTGAAAGCTACCTGGACGGAAGAACCAACAGCACCTCCAGGAAAGAGCAGCTCCTGCCAAGCCTGAACTTCTGCCGCAAGGCCGTATTCCTGCAGGATGAGGAGATCCGCTGGGATGCCAATGTCTGGTACCTGGAGCGGCTGCACCTGCCCAAGAACCGGGTCAACCCAAGCGGCCCCCACAGCAGCATATCCTTTCTGGAGATCGCAGATGCGGAGAACCGCAGGTACGCGCAGGAGTATATGAAATACCAGGTCGGGATCACAGGGCTTGCGGTCAGCACGATCATCACCAAGTATGAAGGGATCAGGAACTTCCTTGTCTGGCTGTGCGAAAGGGGCGGGGCTGCCGCCGGATGCACGGCAGGGCAGATGGATGAATACATCAGGGAGCTGCAGGATAAGCGCATCATAGCGAAAACATACAACGAATACCTGGTAGGCATTCACCAGTTCTTCCGCTTTTTAGCGGTGCGCGGGTATATAGGGAAAGTGCCGTTCCACCTGGAATATTACCAGAAGAAGATGCTGCCCAGGCACCATGACAGGAGCGTCCCCGCGGAAGTCTGCACGGAAATGCTCTCAAAGCTCCACCTGCTCCCGGAACACCTGCGCTGCATGTACCTGCACCTGTGGTGCCTTGGGCTGCGCATCAGCGAGGTCTGCACACTGAAGGGAAACGCCTACAGCATGGAGGGGCAGGATGCATGGATTCAGGTGTACCAGATCAAGATGAAGAACTACAAGCGCATCCCGATTGCTGAAGGGCTGTACAGGATCATGCAGGTATACATCAAAAGGCATGGCATAGGGCCGGATGACTACCTTTTTACAAACCGAGACGGCGGGGCATACCGGAGCGCGACTTTCCGGTACCAAATGAAAAAGTTCTGCCAGGAGCAGGAAGTGGAGGGCGGCGAATACTTATTCCAGTCGCATGACTACCGGCATACCGTAGCCACGATGCTCTATGACAGCGGCGTGTCCCTGCAGGGCGTCAGGGACTACCTGGGCCACAACTACGAGGAAATGACACAGCAGTACCTGGACTACATGCCGATGAAGATCGCAAAAGAAAATGAGGAATTTTTCAGGCAGCCGGGCAACAGCCTTGCATCCTGCCTGAAGGAAGGAGGAAAAGATGGATGACAGACTTATGTACAGTGAGCTTGGCTGCTATAAGGATGCGGATGAAACCCTGCTTCGGAAAATAGGGAAGAACGATTATTATGACCTTTCGCCCCTGCGCTCGGAAACGATGAAGGATGAGTTCCGGCGGTTTATCAGCCACAGGGGAAGCCAGGTGTCCCTGAACACGGTACAGCATGACAAAGCCTATTTCCGGCAGCTCTGCGAGGCACTCAGGACACGGAAGAACATCCCGGACAGCCTGCTGGGTTGGGAGGAAACGAAGTGGGTGCAGTTTTTGAAAGGTTGGATGCTGAAAAACGGCATCGTCCTGAACAGGGAAAAAAAGAGCGCCTACGGGACAACGCACCTGATAGAGGCAAGGCTGATCCGGTACTTGCGGATGCTCCTGCGGTTCCTGCAGCCGGAAGATACGCGCATGGAGCAGGAGAAGGATATCTGGAGGCTGGAAAACCTGGATATCACAATAGAGGAAAACCCCATCTACAAAACGGAGACGCTGAACTTTACGGGAATCCTGCAGGACGGCATCCGCCAGGAAGTGAAAAAGGCGGTTTATGCACACCTCAAATATGAGAAGCTCGGAACCGTCAAAAGGGAGCTGTCCTCGATGCGGCAGTTTTCAAAGTACCTGAAGGACAAGGGGATAAAGGTGCAGTCCTGTGCGGATATAGACAGGGCATTGATAGAGGAATACCTGATACATAAGGCGACCAACGGAAGCTCCGGGCGGGGGAACAGCGATGACATCATCAAGCTGCGGTCTGTGCTGGAGGGCGTTGGGAAGATTTACGGATACCTGCATCTGGAAAAGCTGTTCATCAATACGGATATCCCGCCGGAGATTCAGCCGGAGTTTAAGACATACTCCGACAGGGAGCTGAAACGGCTGAATGCACATATCACAAAGCTGGATGAGCAGATCACAAGGTGCATGGTCATACACCAGATGCTGGGAACCAGAATCTCGGACACCCTGACACTGCGGCAGGACTGCCTGTACAACATGGACGGGCAGGACATGATACGGATCGCCCAGGTCAAGACCAGCACTTTCCGGAAACCGATCAGCGCGGAGCTTGCGGCGCTGATACGCAAGGCAGCCGCATATACGAAAGAGCGGTACGGGGAAACAGAATACATTTTTGTGGATGAAAAGGACAAAATCCGGCCGCTCCAATACACCACCATAAAGCATAAGATCCTGCAGCTGATCCAGAAAGAGGACTTGCGGGATGACGAGGGGAACCCCTTCGGGTTCAGCACCCACATGTTCCGGCGGTCCTATGGGGCAAAGCTGACAGAACTGCACCTGGATGACTGGACGATAGCCAAGCTGCTCGGACACAAAGGAGTCAGCGCAGTACAGCACTACCGGCGGATGGGCAACCAGATACTGGCTGACGAAACACGCAGGGCAAGGGAGGAACAGACCCGGATACTGCTTGCAAACCTGGACGGTTGGGAGGAAGAATATGAGCAAATACGATAAGATGATCGAATTGAACAGAGAGCGGAGCGTGGAAAAGGTTGCTGCGGCAAAGGCAGCCATCCAGAAAATGACAGAGGACGGAGAGCGGATATCAGTGCCAAGGCTCATGAAGATGACAGGGCTTTCAAGGGGCTTTTTCTACAAGAATCCGAAGGTGCGGTCAGAGATTGACCGGGCAATGGAGCAGCAGGCAGGGACAGCCGATCCCCGCAGGAGCATCCTCGATAAAGCGATGGACGGCAGGATCGAACTGCTGCAGCAACAAGTGGCAAAGCTCAAACAGGAAAATGAACAGCTGCAAAAGGAGAACCAGAAACTGAAGAAGGCGCTGAATAAGCAGGATAAGAACATAATAAGAAATCTATAATCTGAAAAACGTACATAGGACTGGCGGAAAAATCTCTGCTGGTTCTTTGCAGTTACAGCTTTGGCACTTTAATATTTATTGTTATAGAATTAAGTATCATCATATAAGAAAAAATGGTATAATTAACCTGTCCTTTATTGTACGAGAGAAAATA
The DNA here is from genome assembly GCA_029050705.1 of Acetatifactor sp. Lineage (GTDB taxonomy): Bacteria > Bacillota > Clostridia > Lachnospirales > Lachnospiraceae > Acetatifactor. Next base: position 5,350 of record JAIDME010000259.1, on the reverse strand, counting down.
AATCCTGACATTGACAGCAGATATACTTTAATATGTTAGAAAGCGGTTAGCTATCTGTGAGTACAATTTATGTGGAGGTAAATGATGTGATGCGCCCTGAATATGATGGTGTAAAATTTTATAGTGTATATGACTGGTGTATTAAAGAACATTTGGCAAAGGCAGCTGTTATTCTTGAATCATATGATGAAAATAAAAAGTATACCGATGTCAATGAAGTAATTGAATTATATAACATTCAGGAATTGATTAATAGTGGAGTCAATCTTGAAGAATGGGATGAGGAAAAAATTGACCATTATAAGAAATTGTGTGGTTCTTTCATGAGTTTTCGGAAAGTTCTTTGGGCAAATAAATGATACGAATTTCAAGCAGATATGTCAATCTGTTTGTATTGGATATGTAGAAGATTTTTGGAAACTGTTTGTGAAATTTAAAGCATTTAAAAATGTTTCTGGTCAAATGTTTGCTGATTATTTAAGTGAACCAGAGACGACACTTTATATGTTGTTACAACAGGAGGAGTTGGTCAAATTTTATGGTAAAGAATTGGCAGAAATATTGCGCATTTCTGAACAAACCCCACGGTTGATTATTGATAAGTTTTTAAAGAAACACGATCAGGAATGTTCGTATAATTTTCCAAAAGAATTGTCTCCATCAGAATATGAGGGGATTTTGCAGAAATATGTTAAGTTGGATACAGCAAATTTGAATGACCTTCAACTACTAACACATTCACAAAGCTCAAAAGAATGCCCGATTAGTGATAAATTGAGATTAGCTGCAAAAAGGGAATGTGATACCTATTGGGAAAACCGTCCCTTTACAGGTGTGCAGATAGGGTATGGAGTGGGTGTGGAATTTGCAGATGTACCGGAGATAAAAAGTGCCAAAAGATTAGAGAATAACACTTATCAGGTTACTTATGACATTAAGTGGCTGCTCGACAATTTGGATTATCCTACAATCTTAAATAATTTTCGCTATGTTTTTGAGCAATTTGATGATTGTTGGAGAAGCACTTTGGTATCAGTAAAATCACAATTGGGAGTTTTTGAAAGAGCCCTTTTGACAAGGGGAATTAAGGAATATGTAAAAGGGAATCTTTTTAATATAAGGGAAAATATTTCAACAATGCAGGTAAAAGGATGTTATGATATATTGAAACATAACGGGGTGAGGTTAGAAGATGTTTTGAAATGGTTCTTTGAGGAATATCTTCCGCAAGAATTTGGTGCAAATGGTTTTCGGTTTAATCCTCCATCGGAAGGTACAACGCTAGTAGAAAAATGCCGGACCATAGCTTCAGAAATGGACGGAGTGCTTAAACAGTTTCGTATGTATGTGCAAGATGGAGAAATTGACCGAGAATTATTTGAAATGTCTTCAGAGCACATTATATTTTCAAGTCTTTCGGGTTTTGTAAAAGAAAAATATGCTTATGGAAATAGTAGTGATATTCAAAGGGAGCAGTTTTTGTTGTTCTCTGATCAGAGTCTTCTAGGTTATATAGAAAAAACTCAAAATAGGTATAACCGCTTTTTTGACCTGATGATTCATGAAGATATAAGTTTTTCGGACTTTTGGGTACATCAACAAGAAAATGTTCAATGGCTTATTGAGCATGATATAGTTAAGGAAAATTCAGATGGTTATTTGAAGTTGAATATCTCCAGGGTTTATATCCTAAAAGATTTATATGAGCATGATGTGATTTGTCCTCAGTATTTTGATGGCGAATTAAAAAATATAATTGATGAGTGGTGCAGGAATGGTGATTTGAGATTAGCGGATAGTCTTTTTTCTGAGCCAGAACAGGATTATCTTAACTATGAATTGAACAAGTCCTCTTATAGTAATGGTCTTGACTTGCGTAATAAATATGCACACAGCACTTATCCAGTAAACGAAAAAGTGCAGTTTATGGACTATATAATACTATTAAAAATAATGATTCTTGTGGTTACAAAAATTAATGAGGAATTTTGCTTGAGGGAAGAGATTAACGAAACAAGTGAGAAATAAACATGGCAATATGTTTCTGGCAAAAAGAATGTACATAGAACCGGCAGGTAAAACTGATCGGTTCTTTGCAGTTATAACATTCTGTTTATACTGGAAAACGTTTTGAAACTTCCACTTTAGGGCGGGAGGTTTATAACGCGAGAATAAAGGTTTCTGCAATTTTCATGCCTTTGGGGTATATGGGATTATGCAACATAAGTATTTGCGAAAGAGGATGGCAGGTAGTAGAATAAAAATAGAAAAATGGCGAAAAAGCTATTCAAAAGTCAGATAAAAAGAAACACAATACACACTTTTGTATAGCGTTAAAGCCAGTGTTTACAAGGGATTGCAGAGGCGGGCTACATTTTAATATCCCAACTGGTGGGCCTCTATCCCCATGCCGATAGCATCATTTTTGGAGGAGTATGACCTCTCCGGAAAGACTATCATTCCTTTCTGTTCTCACGGAGGAGGACGTTTCGGGCAAAGCCTGACGGCAATTGCAAAGCTGGCACCCGATTCCACAATCGGAGAAGGGCTTGCAATCTCTTATTCAGGTGGATCAGGAATGCCTGGTGATGTAGCGGAATGGCTGGAAGAAAACGGTATAGAAACTCAGTAAAAATTATTTAAATACACTGTTGAAGAAACTAAGGAGAATGCCGACCGTTTTGCCTGTCCGCCTTCAATGGATTGACTTTACTCACACATGACATTATAATTTTAGCGAAATGTGTGAGTGGTGCGATAAAAACAGGATATAAAAGAAGGCGGGAGAGCGTCATAATGGAAGTTATTTTAAATCGGAACACGCATATAGAAGGGGCGGCGGCAGATGCAGTGCGCAGAGCGGCTTCAGCTTTGTATCGCGATATGAGAAAAGTCTTTTCGAATAATGAGGAGGAGGGAGCTTCCATCTGTCTGGTGGAAGAAGCCATGGAAGCGGAGCAGTTTTTCCTGAAGGCGGCGGATGGGAAGCTGGAACTTCATGCGGGGGACGAGCTGGGATTTATATATGGTATTTATGAGATCAGCAGAAGCCTCCTGGGGGTGAATGATTTCTGGTTCTGGAATGATCAGCAGTTTGTCTTAAAAGAAGAACAGAAAATTTCCGAAGACTATTTTTTTGCTTCAAAGCCCTGTGCTGTGAAATACAGAGGGTGGTTTATCAATGATGAGGTGCTTCTGCACACCTGGCATGTGGAGCGGAAGAAGGATCTGCCGTGGGAGATGGCGTTTGAAGCGCTGCTTCGCTGTGGAGGCAATATGGTGATTCCCGGAACGGACAGGAACGCAGAGCGCTACAGGGGGCTGGCCGCCTCAATGGGACTTTATATCACGCATCATCATGCGGAGCCACTGGGTGCAGAGATGTTTGCGAGGGCTTATCCGGAATTAAATCCTTCTTATGCGGAATATCCGGAATTGTTTCAGGGGCTGTGGAAGGATGCGCTGGAAGCGCAAAAAGGGATGAAGGTGATCTGGAATCTGGGGTTCAGAGGACAGGGAGACTGTCCGTTCTGGGTGACGGATCCTCTTTATGAAACAGACGAAGCGAGAGGGAAGCTCCTGAGCAGTCTGATCAGAATACAGTATGAGCTGGTAAAAAAAGCAGATTCGCAGGCTCCATGCTGTACCAATCTCTACGGGGAAATGATGGAGCTGTATCAGAAGGGCTGTCTGGAACTGCCGGAGGATGTGATCAAAATATGGGCGGATAACGGATACGGGAAGATGGTGTCAAGGCGGCAGAATAATCATAATCCAAGAGTGCCGGCTTTACCGGATGCCGGAAACCGGGAACATAACGGAATTTACTATCATGTTTCTTTTTATGATCTGCAGGCGGCAAATCATATCACAATGCTGCCAAATCCGCCGTCTTTTGTGGTGCGGGAACTTTCACGGGTACTTGAAAGAAACGGAAAGGATTTCTGGATCATCAATTGCTCCAACATTAAACCCCATGTTTATTTCCTGGATCTTGTGGCGAGGCTTTGGAGAGAGGGAACGGCAGAGGAAGATGCGCACAGGAGGGAGTATGCGGTGCGTTATTACAGCGCGGAAAATGCGGATGCAGTGGCGCAGAGCCTGGCGGCCTTTCATGATCACGGGGTTTCCTTTGGGGAGCATGAGGATGAGCGTGCTGGTGAGCAGTTTTTTAACCATGTGCCAAGGATGCTGATCAGTCAGCTGATGAAGGACAGGGGCATGTGCTGTGACGGCATGCGTTGGGCCGCACCCGGTGAAAGCCTGAGAGAGCAGACAGAGTGGTACGAAAGGCTGTGTACTGAAGCGGCAGAGGGTTATGAGGAATATGTACGGCTGTGCGAAGGGCGGACATTGGAGCTTAAGGGAAACGGCAGAGTACTGTTTGAAGATTCTGTTTTACTGCAGGCGAAAATTCTGTATCACTGCTGCCTGGGAGCTTCGGCTGCCGCACAGGGAATTCTGGCGGCTCTTGCTGAGGATTATAAAAAGTCTTTTTATCTGGCAGGCAGGGCGAGAAAGGAATTTTTGCAGGCTGACGGCGCCATGAGAGCACGGGAGCACGGAAAGTGGCATGGGTTTTATAAAAATGAATGTCTCACGGATATAAAGCAGACAGCATGGATGCTGGAAAATATGATGGGTTTTGTCAGGAATCTGGGAGAAGGACCGCATTTTTATAAATGGCAGAGAGAATTTCTGTATCCGGAAGAGGACAGGAGAATCATGCTGATCTTAAATACGGAAAATCATCTGAACAATTCCGAACTGTTTGCGCTGATGGAAGCTATGGAGGAAGAAACAAATGCTGTATACGAAGTCAAAGAAAGAATTATCGGAAAGTGATTTTCGTAATCCGGATTCCTGTTACCGGGGAGCACCGTTTTGGTCATGGAACTGCCTGATCACCAGAGAAATGATAGATGAACAGATAGAATACTTTAAGGAAATGGGAATGGGAGGATTCCATATCCATGTCAGGGTAGGTTTGAAAAACCGGTATCTGGATGACGAATTCATGGAGCTTGTCCGTTACTGTGACCGGAAAGCAAAAGAAAACGGTCTTTTGTGCTGGCTTTATGATGAAGACAGATATGCGTCGGGGATTGCAGGAGGGGAAGTGACAAAAACAGTTGCGTTCCGGGCCAGAAGCCTGCAGCTGACTACCCATAAGAGGGATGACATCACAGATTTCAGGGAAGATTTCCTGGAGAAGCAAAGAAGGAACGAAAAAACCACGGGCTGTCTGCTGAAGATGTATGATGTAGTTTTGGAGGAAGGATGCCTGAAAGAGTTTCAGATGCTTGAGCCCCTGAAAGATCCGGGGAAAGTGAGGGGAAAAATCTGGTAC
>JAIDME010000258.1 GCA_029050705.1 Acetatifactor sp. | reverse complement strand
GCCTATGTCTACGGGGCAGCCATCGGCATCGGGTCAGACCGCCTTTCCCTGGACCGCTTTGACAGCAGCACAGGGTACTACCTCTATGACCCTAAGGGAAGCGTCACCGGCATCATCAACGAGGAGGGCCAGATCTACCGGTCCTACCGTTACAGCGTGTTCGGGGAGATCACCTTCGGCGCGTCTGAGTACGAGAACGAGTATACCTACAACGGGGAGAGCTACAACCCGAATATCAAGAGCCAGTATCTCCGTGCCCGCTACTACTGTGTAGTGACGGCGGACTTCCTGACGGAGGACACCTACCTGGGGAACATCAGGGAGCCTTTGACCCTGAACAGGTATAACTACTGTGTGGGGAACCCGGTGAATTATGCGGATTCCAGTGGGAATAATTCCAGAAGAACTTTGATGAAGGCCGGAAGAAATGAAAGCAGGATATTTAAAAAACAGTCAGGAGGCCCTGCATGAAAAAGTTTAAGAGATGTATGTTTATTGATAGAATAAGGCGGAAGCTGGTTTATGTGTGTCTTGGCAGTATGCTGCTATTGAGTGCATGTGGTGAACAGAATACAGATGATCTGTCAGAAAATCAGATTGAAGAGTATTTGGGGACATCTGTCCCGGAACTGATCGACTATAAGCAATTTATTGAAAAACAAAGTAATGGTGAAGCATATTTGATCGTTGAGACTGATTTTTCATTGTTGAAAATAGGAGACCGGGGATTCTATCCGGTATATGTAGGGGAGCAATGGGATGATCACAGAGTTAATTGGGAATGGTTTTACGTTAGCGAACAGATGGATGAAATACTGTGGTATGATTTAGTTAATGATGAATATTACTCGCTGGAAGAATGGAGAAATTCAAAGGAATATCGGACATTAGATGATTGCCTGACTATCATGGAAAAGAGCTATGAACAACAGGAAAACGGATTAATGAGGCTAATGTAAATGTCGGGAAGAAAAAGGATTGCTCTTTGGCTCTGTTCTGTGTATAATATAAAGTATAAAAGATGTCAGAATGAAATTATATTGCAGTACATTCTTCAACAGAAAGGGAGATGAAAGTATGGCAATTGGCGGTGTAAAGGCGATGGACAGCATGGCTGGCTGGCAGGGATCGGCAGCTCAGCGTGTGGATTACGTCAGCAAGAATATACAAAATGAAATTTCAACTGTGGAAAGGCAGAAGCAGGGGCTTTCTTCAAAGCAGGAAATGTCTGCCGAGGAGAAGACGAAAAAGAAGCAGGAGCTTCAGCAGGAACTGAGCAGTCTGAACACCAAGTTGAGACAGCGCCGGGAGGAAGTCAGCAGGGAGCAGAAGAAAGAGGCTCTGACAGGAGAAGTGCGGGCTGCAGACGGCGGCGTATCTGAGACGGAAAAAGTCAAAGGCAATGTGGATATGGTCAATGCGGAAAAGGCAAAAGCAGACGGCTCGGAGGCGGAAAAGAAAAATATAGATATCAAAGGCGCGGAAAAGGAAAATGCAGGAGCAGGGGTACAGGCTGCGGAAAAGGACGCAGAGGATGCCAGGGGCGCTGAGAACGAAAAAGATGAGAAATTGAAGGATATCGGAATACCTCAGAAGGATGCGCAGTCCATCGTTAAGGGAGATTCTATTAGAGAGCAGGCGAAACGCCGTGAGTCGGTCATAGCCAGGATGGAAGGCGGCATCGCAATCCTGAAGGGAGAAATCAGGCAGGATGAACTCCGGGGCGCAGATACGGAGAAAAAGAAGGCGGAGCTTAAAAAGCAGGAGAAAAGGGTGCAGAAAGCGGCTTCAGGGATCCCGAATGTAAAAGGGCCTTCCAAAGCGGCGGATGAAGCGGCCCGGACCAAGGCAGGAGAGGAAAAGGGAAAAGCCGGAATAAAGGGAAAAACTGAGGCAAGTGTAGTCAAAAGCAGCCGGGATGGAGTTGTGATCATAACTCCCAATGCTTTGGAAAACGGAATCTGGTAGAACAATAAAAAGGGGCGTGACCGCCCCTTTTTATTACCGCGAATGCACACCTTTTTGTGCGGCGGACAAGGAGGATATTTATGGACATACGGGCATATCTCAAATTTTTGAACATAGCGGAGAAACTGAAGTGCAATACACGGCACTCCTATACCTCATCAGGACGGCATGAGAGTGTGGCGGAGCACAGCTGGCGGCTGGCGCTGATGGCATATCTGATCAGAGATGAATTCCCGGAAGTCAATATAGACAGGGTCATTCAGATGTGTCTGTTCCACGATATGGGAGAGGCTGTCACCGGAGATATTCCCTGCTTTGAGAAGACGGGCAGAGATGAAGCGGTGGAGGACGAAGCAGTGGCATGGCTGCTGGAACAGCTCCCCATGCCTCACCGCCAGACTGTGGAGCAGCTGTTTCAGGAGATGGGGGCGCAGCAGACTGTGGAGGCAAAGCTGTACAAAGCTCTGGACAAGCTGGAAGCGTTGATTCAGCACAATGAGGCGGACATTTCCACCTGGCTTCCGCTGGAGCATGAACTGCAAATGACCTATGGAACCGGGGAGTGCGAGTTTTCGGAGTATCTTAAGAAGCTGCGGGATATAGTGCGGGAGGATTCCGTGCGGAAGATAGAAGACACCCGGGCGTCCGCCCTATGAAAATGCATGTGCAGTTTGTCCTTAGTGAGCAAGCTCCCACGGACAAATGCTCATGCATTTTTGCATGGCTGAACTTTTACTCAAAATGTCAAGTAATCTGCAATGGTCTCTGGTACAATGGTCTTACGGTACCGAAGGAGATGGAGATTGATATGCAGAACATTAAGCTGTTGGTGGCATCGCTGGAATATATCGAAAGTCACTTAAAGGATGACATCCGAACAGAGGATGTGGCCGCGGCATGTTTTTGCTCAAAATCCACTCTGGAAAAAATGTTTCGCTGTGTGAACAACATTTCCGTCCATGATTATATCGTGCGGCGGAGAATGATGCTGGCAGCCCGGGAACTGTCAGACAGCCGCGATACCTCCATACTGGAGGTGGCGCTGAAATACGGTTACAGCACACACGAATCCTTTGCACGTGCATTTGAACAAATATGGAACTGTAAACCCTCAGAATTTCGCAGAGCGAAATACACTGAGCTGTTTCCGAGGTTTAGTGCACCTCCGGAGAATGGAGACGAGTATATTATGCAGAGAAGACATGTAGACATCAGTGAACTGTACGATTTGTTTCAGGAGAGAAGGAACTGCTTATTTTTATGCAGTGATATTAAGCATATGACGCGCATCAATGACATATCCAGAAAGGCCGGAGACCTGGCGATTCTGGAGCAGATGCGCCGGCTGACCGCCGCTTCCGGCGAGAATGATGTGGTATTCCGCATCGGCGGGGATGAATTCTGCATTCTGACGGCCAGCAGCGACAGAGATTACGCGGAGCAGCTTGCGGAGAAGATCAAGGCCATGAACGGACAGACTTATGACTGCGAGGGGAGACAGATACCTCTGTCCCTCTACGCGGCCGTGGCGGATGTTCAAAGCGGAGCCCATTATGAAGAGCTGTTTGCGGGACTGCACAACGCTATCAAGGATTGCAAGTCTTTTCAGGAAGAACTTTCCGTGGATAAATTCTGACAGGAAAATTGCAGTGAGGGGTTAAGATTTCCATTTTTTTCTCCGAAATATATTCCAGAGAGTCTATAGGCTCAGAATGTAAACGGATTTACCGGCGTTTTCACGCCGAAAGATGCTATGGAGGGCAAAAAAATGGAGAAAATCGGAAGTTACGGCGCTTATCAGAGCAACATCTACGGGCAGAGTAAGACTGCGGCAAACACATCAAGAACGGCTGACACAAAACAGGCGGAGGCTGCAAAAAACAATAACAGCAAGGTAGAACTGAGCAGTGCGGCGAAAAATCTGTTGAAGGAACTGCACAATACCTACGGCAATACGGATTTCATGGTTGCCAATTACAATACCGAGGAAGAGGCGGCTGAATATCTCTCCAGAGGTACCAGCACATACAGCGTCCTGCTGACACCGGAAGAACTGGAGAAAATGGCGGCGGACGAGGATTACAAAAAGAAGAATCTTCAGACGTTGGACGATGCAGTGTCAAAACTGCAGGACATGAAGAGCCAGCTGGGTGAAAAAGGAGCGGATGTTAAGCGCGTCGGCGTAGCGATCGGAGACGATGGCAAGGTTTCATACTTTGCGGAGTTGGAGAAGAGCTCTGAAAAGCAGAAGGAGCGCATCGAGAAGCAGCGCGCTGCAAAGAAGGAAGAGGCCGCAAAGGCAGAGAAAGAGAAAAAGGAAGAGCGGCTTACGGACGGAAGCTTTATCCGCGAAGGAGCAAAGCGTACCACCGTGTTTGCGGATTCCGTGAAGGGGCTGCAGGATAAGATCGGCCAGGTGGACTGGAGTACCATTCGCGAGGACGGCTATGGACCCAGCGGCAGAAACTTTGACTTTACGGCTTAGTATCAAAACTGCACTGTGGTACGGTTATAGTAAAAAGGGAAAGTGGGCGGCATAATGCACAATATGCCGCCTGTTTTTTGTGCGCATTTTTCACAAAACAATTAAGAATTAAAAAAATTAACTGACATTTTTGGGATTAATCTGTTAAAATAAGGATATAACTTTATCATAAGCATAATTTAGGAAAGGAGAGCTTTTGTGTTTGAAGTAGGCGAGTATGTGGTGTGTGGAAATAAAGGAGTCTGCGTGGTGGAGAAGATTACCACTCTTGATATTGCGGGCGTGGACAAGGAACGGGAATACTATATTCTGAAGCCGATATATCAGATGGGAAGCACGGTGTATGTTCCGGTGGATTCGCCGAAGGAGGCCATGAGACCTGTGATTAAGCGCGAGGAAGCGCAGAAGCTGATTGATGCGATCCGTGACGTTCCGCTGCTGGCTATTACAAACGAAAAATTGTCGGAGCAGATATACCGGGAGTGCCTGAAGAGCGGAAACTGCGAGGAGTGGGTCAGGATTCTCAAAACCATATGGCGGCGGAAACAGGAACGTCTGCAGGCGGGGCGGAAGGTGACAGCTGTGGATGCAAAGTATTTTCACATGGCCGAGGAAAGTCTGTATGGTGAGCTGGCAGTTGCGCTGGATCTGAATCGTGATGAAGTGGAAGCTTATATTGAAAAGGCAGCGGAACAGCCATGAACCGACTTCAAAAAAAGCTTTACATTATGTAAAAAAAGTATTATGATATGTTAAAGCGTTGAAGAGAACAGTAGGATACAGAAAGCCCCAGAGAGAGCCGCCTGTCCGGGTTTGGGACGGAGCTGAAAGCGGTTTGGCAGGTGCGTATCTGAAGACCATCTCGGAGCGGCCTTAATACGGCACGGATGCTCCCGTTACGAGCAAATGAAGGTGGCAAAACGTCTGCGGGCGATGCGGCTTGCAGTTGTTTGCAACAAGGGTGGAACCGCGTTCGTGAAAATGATACGTCCCTTGCAATAGGAATATTGCAGGGGATTTTTTTCAGTGTAAAGAAAGGAGATGCAGAAAGAATGAAAGAAAAATGGGCAGAAAAATGGACAAAGCTGAGTGAAAAATGTTTTAAAGGAGATGTTACCCTTCCGAAGGTAACTTTGTGGCTTGCGTGTTCCGCATGCCTGCTGGCGGGTATAGTGTATGGACTCAGGAAAGCACCCTGGACCCACGGAGTAACTATCGGGAGTAAGAACGGCAATAACAGCGGCAACTATGGCGGCAATGAGAAGTGCGATGCCGGAGATGAGGAAGCTGAAGAAGCAGAAGAGTAAAAGCAGCAGGAGGGATAAAATGAAGATTACATTGAAGGACGGTTCCGTGAAGGAGTATGCGGAGGCAAAAAGTGTTTATGATGTTGCGCTTGACATCAGCGAGGGTCTTGCAAGGGCGGCCTGCTGTGCCAGGGTGAACGGAGAAGTTGTGGACCTGAGGAGAGTGCTGGAGGGAGACTGTGAGCTGCAAATCTGCACGGCAGGCGATGAAGAAGGGCTGGCGACCATCCGGCACACGGCGTCTCATGTGCTGGCGGAGGCAGTGAAAAATCTGTTCCCCGATGCAAAACTGACCATCGGGCCCAGCATTGACACCGGATTTTATTACGATTTCGATCATGCCCCTTTTTCCAGAGAGGATCTGGATGCCCTGGAGGCGGAGATGAAAAAGATCATCAAGCAAGGGGCGAAGCTGGAAAAGTTTACCCTTCCCCGGGATGAGGCGATCAGGTTTATGGAGGAAAAGGGTGAGCCATATAAGGTGGAACTGATTCAGGATCTGCCGTCGGAGGCGGAGATTTCTTTCTACAGCCAGGGGGATTTTGTGGATCTGTGTGCAGGCCCGCATCTTATGAGCACAAAGGGTATCAAGGCCTTTAAACTGACATCTTCGTCCATGTCCTATTGGAGGGGAGATTCGAATAAGGCGCGGCTGCAGCGTATCTACGGCACAGCTTTTAATAAGAAGGAAGAACTGGAGGAGTATCTTGCCTACTGGGAAAATGTCAAAAACCGGGACCACAATAAGCTGGGGCGGGAGATGGAGCTGTTTACCACGGTGGATGTCATCGGGCAGGGGCTGCCGCTGCTGATGCCGAAGGGGGCAAAGATCATCCAGACCATGCAGAGATGGATTGAGGACCTTGAGGACAATGAGTGGGGCTATATGCGCACCAAAACGCCTCTCATGGCAAAGAGTGATCTGTATAAGATTTCCGGCCACTGGGATCATTATAAAGAAGGGATGTTCGTCTTCGGAGATGAGGAGAAGGACAGGGAAGTGTATGCTCTTCGGCCCATGACCTGTCCGTTCCAGTACTATGTGTACAAGGCAAGCCAGAAATCTTACCGTGATCTGCCATGCCGCTACAGCGAGACTTCAACTCTGTTCAGAAATGAGGATTCCGGTGAGATGCACGGACTGACCCGTGTGCGCCAGTTCACTATCTCCGAGGGACATCTGATCGTGAGGCCGGATCAGATGGTGGAGGAGTTCAAGGGCTGTCTTGCCCTGGCAAAATACTGTCTGGAGACCCTGGGGGTCAATGAGGACGTAACCTACCATCTGTCCAAGTGGGACCCTGACAACAAGGAAAAATATATCGGCGAGCCCGAGGTGTGGGAGGAGACCCAGGGGCATATCCGGAGGATTCTGCAGGAGCTGGAAATCCCTTTTCAGGAGGATGTCGGCGAAGCGGCATTCTACGGACCCAAGGTTGATATCAATGCAAAAAATGTGTACGGCAAGGAAGACACCATGATCACCATTCAGTGGGATGCTCTGCTGGCTGAGCAGTTCGACATGTACTATATAGACCAGAACGGTGACAAAGTGCGTCCCTATATTATTCACAGGACATCCATGGGCTGCTATGAGAGAACTCTGGCCTGGCTGACTGAAAAGTATGAGGGCAAGTTCCCTACCTGGCTGTGTCCTGAGCAGGTGCGTGTTCTGCCCATTTCCGAAAAGTTTTCCGATTATGCGGGGAAAGTGGCAGCATCGCTGAAGAAGAGCGGTGTGCTTGTGACGGTTGACGAGCGCTCGGAGAAGATTGGCTACAAGATTCGTGAAGCACGGCTGGATAAGATTCCCTACATGCTGGTAGTCGGTCAGAAGGAGGAGGAAGATGGTGTTGTGTCTGTGAGAAGCCGATTTCTGGGAGATGAGGGACAAAAGTCCCTGGATGCCTTTACCGAGCAGATATGCAGAGAGATACGCACCAAAGAGATCCGCCGGGAGATAGAACAGTGAATATTTCTTCCGAAAAATGCAAATACTTGTAACGATTCAGGGCCATGCGGAGACGGCTTCGCGAACGGGCCCTGAACAGTTACAAAAATGCGCATAGTAAGGAGGAAATCATGGCAGATTTAAAGTGTTCGGTGGAAAATTGTACCTACAATGAGGAGCATCTGTGCAGCAAGGGAGACATTCTGGTGGGCGGAAAACGCGCCGACTGCTGCGACGGGACATGCTGCGAAAGCTTTTCGCAGAAGCGGGAGGGAAGGGATTCCTTTAAGAATTCCACATGCCATCCCACCAAGACCATCAGCATTGACTGCGAAGCGACGAAGTGTACTTATAATTCAGATTATAAGTGTACAGCAGGGCATGTTGACATCAAGGGCTGCGGCGCCTGCGACTGTCAGGGAACAGCATGCGCAACATTTGAAGAAAGATAGAGAAAATACAGGATTAGAAATTGCATGTTTACTTTTCTTCCCGCTTGTGGTAATATATAGCAGTATGGTTTAGCCGATGCCCAGCGTTCGGACACTCCGACCGATGCTTAGTGTCAGGCGTTTCATACGAAGCACAATATATTTTTATGGAGGAAAAGAGAAATGATTTCTAAGGAAAAAAAGACCGCAATCATGAATGAGTATGCAAGAACCCCCGGCGACACCGGTTCACCGGAAGTACAGGTGGCAGTTCTGACCGCAAGGATTCAGGAGCTTACCGAGCATCTGAAGGAGAATCCCAAGGACCATCACTCCCGCCGCGGTATGCTGAAGATGGTAGGTCAGAGACGTGGCTTGCTTGAATATCTTAAGAAGAAGGATATCGAGAGATATCGTTCCCTGATTGAGAGACTGGGCCTGAGAAAATAATGTGAGCAAAGAAAAGGCGGAAGTGCTTTTATTTTAAGGCGCTTCCGCTTGCCGTGTATGAGAGGGATATCTGAGGAACTGCTTTCGGGGAGCTTTTCGGATGAACCGATCTCACATGGAGATGGTAATCCGGAGCAGAAGAAAGCCCCGAGACCGCTGAAAAGGATATGGATGCCATGTTTTTTTCAGTAGTTTCGGTGTCTTCTGTTCCATTACAAATAGATTAAGATTTATGCCGCTTGTGCGGCGGAATGGAGGATTTTATGTATAAGAGCTATGAATTGGAGCTTGCCGGGCGTACCCTGAAGGTTGATATTGACCGTGTGGGCAAGCAGGCAAACGGCTGTGCGTTTATGCACTATGGCGATACGGTTGTACTTTGTACTGCTACCGCATCCGAAAAGCCCAGAGATGGGATTGACTTCTTCCCCCTGAGCGTGGAGTACGAAGAGAAGATGTACTCGGTGGGAAAGATTCCCGGCGGATTTAACAAGCGTGAGGGCAAGGCCAGTGAGAATGCAATACTGACCAGCCGTGTTATCGACAGACCCATGCGTCCCCTTTTCCCTAAGGATTACAGAAATGACGTTACACTGAACAACATGGTGATGAGCGTTGACCCTGAGTGCCGTCCTGAATTGGTGGCCATGATCGGCGCTGCCATTGCCACCTGTATTTCCGATATTCCCTTTGACGGGCCCTGTGCCATGACGCAGATGGGCATGATTGATGGTGAGCTTATCGTCAACCCTTCCCAGGAGCAGTGGAAGAAAGGTGACCTGAACCTGACTGTTGCGTCCACCAGGGAAAAGGTTATCATGATTGAGGCGGGCGCAAACGAGGTGCCTGAGGCAAAGATGCTTGAGGCAATTTACAAGGCTCACGAGATCAACCAGACCATCATTGCATTTATCGACAGGATTGTGGCAGAGTGCGGCAAGGCAAAGCATGAGTATACCAGCTGCGCTATACCTCAGGAGATGTTCGACGAGATGTATAAGCTGGTTACCCCTGCGGAGATGGAGGTAGCCGTATTTACCGATGACAAGCAGACCCGTGAGGAGAACATCCGCAACATTACCGCGAAGCTGGAGGAGGCTTTCGCTGAAAATGAGGAATGGCTGGCTATTTTGGGCGAGGCTGTTTACCAGTATGAGAAAAAGACCGTCCGCAAGATGATCCTGAAGGATCACAAGCGTCCCGACGGCCGTGAGATCACCCAGATCCGTCCTCTGGCAGCGGAGGTTGATATCATCCCCAGAGTACATGGTTCTGCTATGTTTACCCGTGGGCAGACTCAGATATGCAATGTGTGTACCCTGGCGCCTCTCTCCGAGCAGCAGAAGCTGGACGGGCTGGATGAGAATGAGGTCAGCAAGAGATACATGCATCATTACAATTTCCCTTCCTACTCTGTGGGTGAGACAAAGCCTTCCAGAGGACCCGGAAGACGTGAGATCGGACATGGGGCGCTGGCAGAGAGGGCGCTGATTCCCGTGCTGCCCAGCGAGGAGGAGTTCCCCTATGCAATCCGTACCGTGTCAGAGACTTTTGAGTCCAACGGTTCCACCTCCATGGCTTCCACTTGTGCTTCCTGCATGTCTCTGATGGCAGCCGGCGTTCCCATTAAGAAGATGGTGGCCGGTATTTCCTGCGGACTGGTGACAGGTGAGACAGATGACGATTTCGTGCTGCTCACCGATATTCAGGGTCTTGAGGACTTCTTCGGCGATATGGATTTCAAGGTGACCGGCACCACAGAGGGTATCACCGCCATCCAGATGGATATAAAGATTCATGGTCTGACAAGACCTATTGTTGAAGGGGCTATCGCAAGATGCCGTGAGGCAAGGCTGTTCATTATGGACAACTGCATGAAGCCTGCGATTTCCGCTCCCAGACCTGAGGTTGGACCTTATGCTCCCAAGATCATCTCCCTCCAGATCGACCCTGAGAAGATCGGCGATGTGGTCGGGCAGAGAGGCAAGACGATCAATGAGATTATTGCTCGTACCGGCGTAAAGATTGACATCACGGATGACGGTCAGGTATCTATCTGCGGAACCGATAAGGAAATGATGGACAAGGCGGCGGAGATGGTGAAGATGATCGTCACTGATTTCGCGGAAGGCCAGATTTTCAAGGGAAAGGTTGTCAGCATAAAGGAGTTTGGCGCGTTTATTGAATTTGCGCCCGGCAAGGAGGGAATGGTCCACATTTCCAAGATTGCAAAGGAGAGGATCAACAGAGTTGAGGATGTGCTGACATTGGGTGATGTAGTTACTGTTGTATGCCTTGGAAAGGACAAGATGGGCAGAATCAGTTTTTCTATGAAGGATGTTGCACAGCAGTAAAGGCAGGTAAAGGCGCTTCAGGGCGGCAGAGATGCCGCCGTGGGGCGTTTATTTTTAAAGGAGGTTTTTTATGTTATCCCAGAAGATTATCAGAGAGGCTCTTGTCAGAGCACTCTCAACAGGCGCGGATTATGCGGAGGTATTTGCGGAGCACACCCGGCAGAAGACGATCAATCTCGTTTCCGCCAAGGTTGACAAAATAGCGGACGCAGTGATTTCCGGTGTTGGAATCCGGATTTTTAAGGGAACGCGGTGTGTGGTCGGTTCGGCCTCGTCGCTGGATGATGCGGCAGTGCTGGACTGCGCTTCAAGGGTGGCGGATGCGCTTCAGGGTGTACCTGAGCACGGAGATGTTTTGCTGAGGGAGCGCATCTTCGGAGATATTCATCCGGTCAGGATTGTTCCCGCAGGTGTGGAGAATGCCTGCAAGATTGATTACGTCCGGGAGGCGTGTCTGGCGGCAAAGGAATACAGCCAGGAGATTTCCCAGGTGACCGGTTGGTTTCTGGAGGTGGATCACAAGATCCTCATTGCCACCAGCGAGGGGCTGCTGGCTACGGACAGGCAGATCCGCACCAGAGTAAATGTTTCCGCCATTGCAAGCGACGGCAGTGAGAACCAGATGGGAAGCACTGCTCCCGGTGCCAGGAAGGGACTGGAGCTGTTTGAGGACTTTGACCCGAAGGAACTGGGCCGGAAGGCGGCCAAGCAGGCGGTTACCATGCTGCATGCAGGCTATATCAATGCAGGAGTGATGCCGGTAGCCATTGAGAACGGCTTTGGCGGTGTTATCTTCCATGAAGCCTGCGGACATTCTCTCGAGGCATCAGGCGTTGCGCTTGGACAGTCTCAGTTCTGCGGAAAGCTTGGGCAGCAGATTGCGAACCCCAAGGTTACGGCTATCGATGACGGTACGATTCCAAACGGCTGGGGCTCCATGAATATTGATGATGAGGGAACTCCCGCTCAGAGAAAGGTTCTGATTGACAAGGGTATTTTAAAGACTTATATGGTTGATAAGCTGAACGGCAGGCGCATGGGAATGGAGTCTACGGGAAGTTCCAGGCGCCAGAGTTATCAGTTTGCGCCTACATCCAGAATGACTAACACATATATAGATGCCGGTGAAGACAGGGATGAGGATATTATCGCATCTATAGAATATGGTCTGTATGCAAAGGATATGGGCGGCGGTTCCGTGAATCCCGTCACCGGCCAGTTTAATTTCTCTGTCCGTGAGGGATACGTTATCAGGAACGGTAAAATCTGCGAGCCTGTCAGGGGCGCAAGCCTTGTGGGAAAGGGCTCGGATGTCATCATGAACATTGACATGGTAGGAAAGAATGTGGCCAGGGCACAGGGAATGTGCGGCGCATCCTCCGGAAGTATTCCAACGGATGTGGGCCAGCCTTTGATCCGCGTATCTTCCATCACGGTAGGAGGACGCTAACAGCGTGAGTCTATTGCCTGTGTCGGAGCGCTGCCGGGCACAGACTCGTAAGCCTAATGCGGCTTGATGCAAAAAATACAGCGCAGAAATGGGGACTAATATGACATATCAGGAATTTAAAGAAGTTGTAATCGGCATTTCAGCAGAACTGCAGATAGCGGATTATGAGCTTTATTATACGGAGAGTGATTCTGCTTCTGTGGAAACTTTTCAGCAGGAGATAAAGGAGTACAGCACGGACAGCAGTATGGGCATCTGCTACCGCTGTATCAAAGACGGAAAGGCGGGATATGCTTCCACCGAAAATCTGACGGAGGAGGAGGCAGCTTCTCTGGTGGCCCGCGCACTGGAAAATGCAAAATCCATCGAGGGTGAGGAAGAAGCATTCATCCATGAGAAGGGAGACAGCTATAAGGTGCTGCCCGAGAGTACCGGTAAGGAGCCATCCGGCGGAGAGATGAAGGAGGCGGCGCTTGTTCTGCAGAAAGAAATGTACGCTGCAGATTCCCGCGTGGCGGACGGCACACAGAGCTTTGTCGCTTACGGAAGAAGCACCTATGCGCTCTGTAATTCAAAAGGGCTTGATCTGGAGGATAAGGCCTCTTATACACTGTGCGGAGGACTTGCACTGGTACATGACGGAGAAGAAATGTATGACGGCAGCGAGGACAAGGATGGAAATCTGGAGGATTTTGATTTAAAGGAAATTGCCGGGAAGGCAGTGGAGGACGCGGTATCCACCATCGGCGCGGACAGCGTACCCAGCGGTAAATATAATGTGGTATTTATGGGCCGTGCTTTTGCGCAGCTTCTCTCTACCTATGATTCCGTATTTTCAGCGGAGGCTGCCCAGAAAGGAATGTCTCTGTTAAAGGATAAGGAAGGGGAGAAAATCGCAGCGGATATAGTGACTGTCATCGATGATCCCATGCATGAGAAGAGCCTTGTCAAGAGAACCTTTGACGGCGAAGGCGTTGCGACCTATGAGAAGAATGTGATTGAGAACGGCGAGCTGAAAACGCTGCTCCACAATCTGAGTACTGCGGCAAAGGCTGGTGTGAAGTCCACAGGAAACGGGCAGAAGGCGTCCTACGCATCCACGGTGGGAGTTGGTCCCTTTACTTTCTATTTAAAGCCTGTGGAGGGAACGGAAGAGGATATTTTGTCAGCAGCGGGAAACGGAATCTGTATCAAGGACGTATCCGGTCTGCATGCAGGCGCAAATCCTGTAACAGGCGATTTTTCACTCCTGGCGGCGGGATTCCGTATTGAGAACGGAAAAAAGACATCTCCCGTGAAGAGCATTACCGTCTCCGGCAACTTCTTTACCATGTTGAAAGAGATTGACAGGATCGGAACGGACATTAAGTTTATCAGAAGCAGAGGCGGCAAATGCGGTTCTCCCTCAGTGCTTGTGAGAGATATGAACATTGCCGGACAGTGACACCGGCCGCTGTCCGGCCATAAGAGAATGGCAGACTGCAGATGGTTTGCAAATTTGATGCCTCTCTGTTGTACTCTGGTTTTCCGGAGGACAACAGGGAGGTTTATTATGGGTAAATATATGAAAATATTAACGGGAATGCTGACGTGCCTGCTGTTTTTGAATGCCTGCGGCGGATTGGAGGAACAGGAAGAGGGAAACCGGCCTCTGCAGGAAGATATAAAAATGGCGGAGCGTGAGTCACCTGAAGAAAGTGATGAGCCGGAAGAGAGTGACGAACCGATAGAGAGTATAGCGACGGAAGAGGACGAAGCATCGGTAAACAGCACAGAACCGAAAGAAGATGCCGCTGTGGTGTTTGACCGGCTGCTGGAGAAAGACCCGTACTACATCACGGAATATGAACTTGACTGTCTGAAGGAGGGAGCATCGGTGCAGCCGGAGAACTGGGATGAATGGCAGGGAGAGTGGGCCAGGACCGGTGTTGTCAGAAGCTGTTCTTCCTGTATGACACTGGCGCAGACAGAGTCAGAAGGGTATTATGCGGATATTCTTTCGTTTTATTATAATCATAACGGTTCGACCAAGGGCGAATTGCTTTTCCTGGACGATACCAGAGCCTTTTTTGCGGCGTTTGATGGAGAGATGACGGAAGATGACCCGCCGCAGGTGGTTCTTTTGAAGTTGCAGGAAGGCCTGTTGGTGGTGGTGAATCTCGGGCCGGAGTATGGCTGCGGCATCGGTGTGACTGTGGAGGGAACCTATACAAAAGGGACACCGGAATATACCAATGCAAATGCCATGGCGGAGAATTTTACGGAGGAGGAACAGGAAAGGATCAGAGAATTTCTGAAGACAATGGGCGCGTCCTATGAAGATTTCTTTGCAGATGCAGTGAAATACGGCTGCGGCGAAAGCGCGTGGGTGACAGCGGAATTTAAGGATGGCACCACAGTGACCGGCAAGCGCTATGCCGGGTATTACCCTACTATAGGAAATCTGGATTTAATACTCTTTTTGGCGGAGAACGGCTATACCTACTGGCATCAGCCTGGTACAGGCTACCTGACGGATGACCCGGAGCGGGCAGGGCTGATGACGGAGGACAGCAGGAACATATACAGCCGTCTGGTGGAGGAGGGAGACTATTTCCCCAAAACGAAGACCGGCAGAGTGACGCGAAAGGCGGGCGAGTGTACCGTCACGGCGGACTTCTTCTTTGCTGATGAAACGGATTTCGTGGCGGATACTGAACGGTTCGCTGAGTTTCAGCTGGAAGGAATATGGGAGGGATGCGGCCTGTCTCAGAGCATAACCATGGAAATACCGTATTCTAACTATTATTACTATACTGCGCTCACTGTGGAGTGCAGGGATATTAATTTTGACGGGTATGATGACCTGGCTATGGTGACGGGGACCGCTTATGGAAGCGGCGGCAGCTGGCAGTGCTGTCTCGGGCTTATCTGGAATCCGGCAAATAAGATGTTCGAACCTATGGACTCCTATCCGGAACTTCAGACGGATTTTGACAGTGAACGGCAGAGGGTGGTGGTGCGTTATCGGAGCGGTGCGGGAAATGAGTATGTTGAAAGCTATACTCTGGTGGACGGGGCATATCAGCTGACGGAGATGCTGCATATGGCGGAGAGCTTTGAACCGGACAGACCGGAGGACTATTGTCTGTACCATTATGTAAACGGTGAACTCGCAGATGAACACTGGGTCAGCGATATCTATGAGGCAGCGGAACTGTATCCTGATCTGGATTATTGGTGGAAAGGGTAAACAAAAGTTTGCCTTTTCTTTTTTTATTTTTGTTTATACATATTTAATTGCATTGCAGGAGAAAGCGAGTAAAATGATAACTGTTCAGAGCAGTTACTTGATCACAGATAAGAAGGGAAAGAGTGAGGGACTATGAGAGAAAGATTACAGCGCTTTATGTGGGGCAGATACGGATATGATGAGTTTGGCCGTTTTTTGATGGTCACTGCCATTATCTGCATGGTGCTGTCTTTGTTTCCGAGGGGACATGTCTTTTATATGATTGCCGGAGCAGCAATGTTTTATGCCTACTTTCGCATGTTTTCCAGAAATATTTCAAAGCGCTCTGCGGAGAACCGGTGGTTTCTGAACAAGACCATGAGGGTGAGAGCTCTTTTCGGAAAAAAGAAACGAGAGATGGGGCAGATGAAACAGTATCATATATACAAATGTCCTGAATGCAGGCAGAAGATACGTGTCCCCAGAGGGCGGGGGCGTATTGCCATCACCTGCAGAAAGTGCGGCACGGAATTTATAAAAAAGAGTTGAGGACGGGACATGTTCGGGTATATTATTATCAATAAGGCCGAAATGAAATTTAAGGAATTTGATGTCTATCATTCCTTCTATTGCGGGATATGCCGGGATCTGAAGCGAAAGTACGGGGCGTCCGGCCAGATTGCGCTGAGCTATGATATGACCTTTCTCGCCATGCTGCTCACGGGCCTGTATGAGCCGGAGACCAGGACGGGGAGCTGCAAATGTATTGCACATCCATTCGAAAAGCATGGGACCAGAAACAATATTTTTACGGAGTATGCCGCAGATA